>JAJYVK010000005.1 GCA_021792075.1 Actinomycetes bacterium
AAAACCTTTTCAGTCCTTGCCACCGACCACAGCGTTGCCAGAATATTCTGCGACATCGTGAATCTGGACGGTTCCCCCTTTGAGGGCTGCCCCAGAAACGTCTTGAGAAGATCGCTAGAAAAAGCCAGGTCCAAGGGCTTTTCCTTCTTTGCCGCACCTGAGCTGGAGTACTTCTACTTTGCCGACGCAGATCCCAGCCACCCCCCCAAGCCTTTGGATTTCGGCTCCTACTTTGAGCTCACCGTAGCGGACTTCACCTCAAAGCTGAGACAGGAGACGGTTCTAGCGCTTGAGGACTCCGGGATCCCTGTCGAATACTCTCAGCACGAGGACGCGCCATCCCAACACGAGATCGACCTGCGCTACACCGATGCCCTGACGATGGCTGACAACATCTTGGCTGCCAGGTTGATAATTAAAGAGATCGCCTCTCGGCACAGCGTGCACGCCTCCTTCATGCCAAAACCCATGGCGGGCGTTCAAGGATCGGGGATGCACACCCACTTCTCGCTGTTCAATGGCGAGCAAAATGCGTTCAGCGACCAGAACGACAAGTACAGGCTATCCGAGACAGCTAAACGGTTCATTGCCGGGATCATGCGCCACGCACCAGAGTTCACCGCGGTGACTAACCAGTGGGTCAACTCCTACAAGCGTCTTGTCGCCGGCTATGAAGCTCCCATCTATGTTTCCTGGGCAAGAAACAACCGGTCTGCACTGGTCAGAATTCCAGTTGCCAAGGGAGCAAACCCCGACTCCTCGAGAATTGAGTATCGCGCTACGGATTCCGCCTGCAATCCGTACCTCAGCTTCTCGCTCATCCTCGCAGCTGGCTTGAAAGGAATCGAGGAGGGGTACGAGCTCCCGGAAGAGGCAAGCGACAACCTCTACAGTATGTCAGACCAGGAGCTGCAAGCACACAACATCACATTCCTTCCGGGAAATCTTGATGAGGCGATTGCCAAAATGGAAGAGTCGGAGTTGGTCCGCGAAACGTTGGGTTCCCACGTCTTCGAGTGGTTCATACGAAACAAGCGAGACGAGTGGAGCTCTTACAAGACACATGTTTCCCAGTTCGAACTCGATCGTTACCTAAGAGCCCTTTAGTGAGCCAAATGGAATCTCTCCTTCTATTCGGAGGCATCGAGAGCGAAAAGCTGTCAAATGTGCTGAGAGACCTGGGCTACCAAGTGATCACGATCGCCAAGACAAGCCAGATTGGACCGCTCGAGCCAGATGACGGTTACCTTGGCGCGGTGATCAACGCTTCCGATAATCTCGAACTGGCCCTATCGGTGGCCCGATCGATCCGAAAACGCGAAAACCCTGTTGAACCGGTGATCTTCATCGTAAATCAGGCTCTGCTTTCAGAGCTCAACTTGAGAGACGACCTCTTCGACGACTTCATTGTCGGTCCCATCGACACCGCTGAACTCGATGTCAGGCTCAAGCATCTGCTTTGGAGGTCAGGGAGGGGGCTCGTACCCGAGATCATCGAATATGGTCCCGTCGTGCTGAACCTCGAAACTTATCAGGCAACCATTTCCGGCCGGGTCATGGACCTGACCTATATGGAGTACGAGCTTCTCAAGTTCTTGGCGTCAAGACCCGGCAAGGTGTTCAGCCGGGAAACTCTTCTATCAAGAGTCTGGGGCTACGAGTACTACGGCGGCGCACGCACGGTTGATGTCCATATTCGCCGCCTCAGGGCCAAGCTTGGCGAACAGCAGGAATCGCTCATCCAGACAGTGCGCTCAGTTGGCTACCGATTCGGGTCCACTCGGCGCGCGCCCTCGAGCGGCGGCCGATAACCTCACGGGCAAATGAAAGCCCGCCTCAGAAGGCGGGCTCAAACCAATTGGAATCAGCTCTAAGAGAAGGATGAACCGCAGCCGCAGGTCCTGGCCGCGTTAGGGTTCGAAATGTGAAAGCCTGCGTCCTGGAGACCCTCCTTGTAATCCAAGGTCGCACCCTTGAGCATCGCAGCGCTGGTCTCGTCGACGACAACTTTGATATCGCCGAAAACACTTACGATATCATCGCTGGCCAACTCAGAGTCAAAGAACATGTCGTAGCTAAATCCTGAGCAGCCGCCCGGCCGCACGCCGACCCTGAGGAAAAGGGAACTCGAACCTTCCTCTTGAGCCAACAGTTCGGCGACCTTCTTAGCGGCAATGTCGGTGACGATAATACTCGATGGCTTTTTGCCAATTGTGATTGTACTGGCTGACATTTCTCTCCTTTGGCCCGCGTGATCCGTCCACACGCAAGCGTTTCGCCACTCAAAACTGTCTTCAAGTAATTCTAGCAAGACGGAAAATTAATCTGCAATCAGTGGCTCGAGTTTCATCCAGCGTGCGGATGCCAAAACCGATGCCACGACTCGATGCCGGTCCTCGACTCCCTCTGATAACATCACCGCCCGGATGAGACCCACCGGTTGCACCTAGACTTGTAGTTGTGAAAAGCGCGGAAAACACGGATTTTGAGAAGAAGGTGTCACTGGCGCTCGAGAACGTTATCGACCCTGAACTTGGCGACAACATCGTTTCTTTGGGTATGTACCTTGGTTCAAGCCTGGATAACGACGGTACGGCCACAATAAAGATCGGTTTGACCGCCGTTGGTTGCCCCTTGCGCTCTCAAATCAAGAGAGACATCGAGCAAGCGCTTGGCCACATCAAAGAGATCCGCCGGACGGTGGTCGAAATGGGTGAATTGACCAGAGAGCAGAAAAAGCGGCTAATGGACACCGCGCGCAGGAACGCGCAGAAGGAGTCTCCACAGGTCGAGATTCCTCAATCCGCCCGGATAATCGCAATCTCCTCCGGCAAGGGTGGTGTCGGCAAATCCTCGCTGACTGCGAATCTCGCAGCCGCAATCGCCTCCCAGGGTTTGACGGTTGGACTGCTCGATGCCGACATCTGGGGCTTCTCTCTGCCACGGATGCTTGGAGTATCCGGCAAGATCGAAGCCGAGGGAACCAAGGATTCCTGGAGGATGTCTCCAATACGTAAGCAAATCGGAAGCGGGGAACTCCAGATCATCTCCATGGGCTTTTTGGCGCAGGGAGACTCTGATGCAATCATGTGGCGCGGGCTGATGCTTTCACGCGCGCTCCAGCACTTCATTGAGAATGTCGCATGGTCAAAGGTGGATTACCTGCTGATCGACATGCCTCCCGGAACCGGCGACATCCAGATGGCTCTTTCCAGAATGCTTCCCAGAACGGAGATGATAATCGTTACTACTCCGGCGAAGGGAGCTTCCGTGGTCGCCTCCCGCATGGGAGACATGGCCAAAAAAGGCCATCTCCGCATCGCTGGAGTTATAGAGAACATGTCCGGATTCACGTGCGACCATGGTGAACAGTATTCGCTGTTCGGTTCAGGTGGCGGACAAGAGGTCGCCGATCAGCTAGGGACATCGCTGATCGCCAAGATTCCATTCACTCCCTCGATTGCACGGCTTGGCGACATCGGTTTGACCCTGATGGAGGCAGAGATGCTCCACCAGCACGAGAGGCAGGCTCGCGATGCGATAATCCAGCTGGCTCACGATATCATAACGAAGATTGCGCCGAACTATGAAGTACAGAGCTGCACCGCAAGGATGTTCGATGCGATAAACGCAGCCTTAGAGGCTCGTTAACTCCTCGCCAGGCAACACGAACTTGGCCTCACCGTTTTCGTAGACGCGGATCGGAGAAAGTGTCCTAATGTCGCTCAAACCTGACGCCCACTCGATGACCTCTTGAGTGCTCTTGAACTCTGCAATAGCTTTCAGATTACGTAGGGTAGGAAAGATCATCCTCAGCTCGCCATTTTCGAACCTCTCCAGAGCCTTTTTCGGATGTATCCAAAGGCTGTCGACGATCTCGCTCTCATCATGGAGGGCATCTTGATTTTCCGGCGCGATGGAGACGAAGAACCTGGTGTCATACCTTCTCCGGCCCCCAGGAGGAGTCACCCAGTGGCTAACGTAATACAGGTCGTCCGCAGTCAGATAAAGATCGTAAGAGTTCACCATGTCTGAGAACTTCAGCTCACCCTTATTGAGGGAGTCTCTGAGAGTTGCAAACTCATTTTTGATCTCTAAAGAACGCAGGTCCAAGTGGCGAAGAAGCGACCCCGATCTTTCGGGGGTCGAGGTGAGAAGCATTATCCCAGCCTCCTCAAAACACTCCCTAATCGCTGCTACATAGAAGGCGATTCCACCTTCGTCCAGTTCCAGACTTTTGGACGCCTCAGAGTCGGTTAGACCGATACATCTTGGCGCCAGATCCATATCCGATTGATCTACAGCGCCTCCAGGAAATACATACGCACCCGCTGAAAAATCAAGCTCGGTCGAGCGCTTGAGCATCAGTACCTCAAAACCATCTTCGCCATCGGTTTCACGCATCAAAATTACAGTTGCAGCAGGTCTGGGCTCCACCAGTACAAGGCTAGCGTCAAATCATGCAATATATTGCTCGGGCTGGGGGTAATCTTGGCCTGGTGAGACCTCCTTCTGTAGATTCACTTGCGCACTCTCTCAAATCTTCCGGACTGCCCCACCAGCTTCGCGTAGAGGCTGCTCGGCGCTCGATTGCCAACAACGACCATGGGAATGCAGCTCGATATGCGAAAGAGATTTCAGACGATCTCCTTCGCCCGGTGATCAATGGCACCGGAGTGATAATTCACACCAACCTGGGCCGCTCACCTCTCCGCCAGGAAAACTCTCAGCGGGGCTCCTACCGCTACTCCAATCTCGAGATCGACCTAAAGAGTGGGAAAAGGGGCTCTCGAGACAAGAGAGTCGGATCGCTTCTGGCCGGGTACATCGGAGCAGAGTCAGCCATCATCGTGAACAACGGGGCTGCGGCAATCTTTCTGGTGCTTGCCGCCCACGCGTTGGGCAGCAGCGTGATCATCTCCAGGGGGGAACTCGTGGAGATCGGCGGAGGATTTCGAATACCCGAGGTTCTGGCATCGGCAGGAGCTCGGCTGGTCGAGGTTGGAACCACGAACAAGACGCGGCTCAAAGACTATGAGACTGCTGCGAAAGACCCTGAAGCGGCACTGATACTCAAGGTTCACAGCTCGAACTACCAATTGACTGGCTTCGTCGAGAGCGTTCCTGTCAGCCAATTAGGATCGCTCGGAATACCGGTTGTATTTGACATTGGGTCAGGTCTGCTCGACGAGACAGCGCCCTGGATGGGATGGCCAAAGCCTTCTTGGCTCAAAGATGAGCCTGGGGCGAAACAGAGCCTAGCCAACGGCGCTGATCTGGTGACATTTTCCGGCGACAAGCTATTGGGTGGCCCCCAAGCTGGCATCATCGCTGGAAGGAGAGAGATGGTCGAGATCTGCGCCCGGCATCCTCTCTACCGAGCGCTGCGTCCGGGCAACCTCGTACTCGAGGCGATGGGTACAACACTCTTCGCCTACCTGGACAACAGAGCCGACGAGCTTCCACTATGGCGTATGGCCAAGCTCAAAGTCGAAGAGCTCAAGACTCGGGCCGAGAGGATTGGGATCGGTCGACCGACTCCGCTCAGAGCAGCCATTGGGGGTGGCTCACTTCCGGGACAGGAGCTAGATTCGTTCGGCATCGCACTTACAGGCGACCTTACCGCCAAGCTTCGCCAGCTTGAAATACCAGTGCTGGCAAGAATGGAGGGATCAGAAACCGTGATCGATCTAAGGACCGTCGATCCCAACGACGACGATTACCTGAGAAGCTCTATCCAATCGCTGACCTAGCCGACCTTTTGATCTGCCAATTTTCCACCGAAGGGAGTGGAGTCAGATGCATGTACTTTCAACAGCCGGACATGTCGACCATGGCAAGTCATCTCTGATACTTGCCCTTACGGGAACGGATCCAGACCGATGGAAAGAGGAGAAAGAGCGCGGGCTCACGATAGATCTTGGTTTCGCACATCTAAGGCTTCCTTCCGGTCAGGAGCTGTCACTTGTCGATGTACCTGGCCACATTCGCTTCATCAAGAACATGCTTGCCGGGGTGGGAGCAATCGATGGTGCAATTTTCGTGGTGGCTGCGAACGAGGTATGGAAGCCGCAGAGTGAGGAGCATCTGCGGATACTCGATCTGCTCGGGACCAAGACCGGAATAATCGTCATCACAAAGGCCGATCTTGTAGACGAAGAGTGGCTTGAACTGGCACGAATGGAGATCGGGGAACATGTCGCCGGAAGCTTTCTGGAAAAAGCACCCGTTATTGCCGTCGACTCTCTCTCCAGGCGCGGCCTCGACCAGCTGATGGTTGAGATAGAAAAACTTTTGGCCTCCACTCCGAATGCCGCCAACCTGAACCGACCGAGGCTATGGATCGACAGGGTATTTTCCTCGCGTGGCTCGGGAACGGTGGTGACCGGTACCCTAACTGGAGGAGATGTCCGACTGGACCAGGAGCTCGCAATCTTTCACTCCTCAGGCAGATCCTGGAATGTCATGGTCTCCAATTTAACCAAGGAGTTCTTTGAGGATCTCGGAGATACCAGCTCCAAGGTAAGGGTTCGTAGCCTAGAGTCTCATGGAGCCAAGCTGAGCATGGCGGACCCTGGAAGAAGACTGGCATTGAATCTCCTCGGAGTATCCCCCAACCAGGTTTCTCGCGGGGACGTGCTGATCGATCCCTCCCAATGGTGTGCAACATCAACCTTCGACGCCACAATCAAGGTCTTGCCAAACCTCTCCCACGGCATCACGAAGAAGGGCGCTTACGCGATTTATGTTGGCTCTGGAGACTTCCCCGCAGGTATAAATGTCTTGGGAAAGGGTGAACTCAAATCCGGAGAGGTCGGAGCCATTCGAGTTCATTTGAACTCCGTAGTCCCTTTGACCAAAGGAGACCGCTTCATCCTGAGAGAGTTGGGGCGCAGGGAGACGGTCGCCGGAGGAGAAGTCACAAACGTGAACCCTCTCACTCCTGTGAGCAAGCCTGCCCCGCCCTTCGACATCATGCAGATCGTGAAAGAACGCGGCTTTATCGACGCCAGGCTTCTTTACAAGATGACGGGCAAGAACGTTTCACCAAATGCAGGCGAGCGATACGTCATCTCCGAATCGCTTGAAACTGAGATCACTCGTGAGCTGACGGAAAGGGCCGTGAACGCTGGCGAACTTGGTTTCGACATCTCGGAGCTGGATGAGATCTCGAGAGCAGTTCTCCAAGGCATCCAAGATCTCACCGTCGACTCCTCAAGGGTCTACAGTTCCAGGTTCGGCCAGATGAGGGACACGCTAAGCAAACATCCCTTCATCAAGGAGTTGGAAAGTTCGCTGTTCAAGCCGCCGGCGCCTGACGGAGTGAACCGACAGCAGTTGCGGGAGCTCGTCAGACAGGGACTCGTGATCGATTGTGAGGGAATCTATTACTCACCCCTCGCACTCTCTAGGGCAAAAGAAGTGATCTGGGAACTGTCCCTGACAGAGCAGAACGGATTCACCGTATCCCAGCTCAGGGACAAGCTTGACACCTCACGAAAATACCTCCTAGCTCTTGTCGGCTACCTGGACACGCATGGATTCACCAGAAGAGCCGGTGACCTCCGACGACCGGGCCCTGCACTTGTGAGGGAGTTCAGCAAGAGCTAGCCAGCACTTCGACAAACTTCTCCGGATGCGCGCTGATCCAGCTATGTGTGCCAGGGACCCAGATGGGATCCACGGAGGCATATTTAGCCAATCGAGCTATTGCATCCCGAGTTATGATCCTGTCGCCTTCAGCTCCGACCACAAACACCTTGGCCTCGGATTCAACGATCTTTTCGAGCTCCGAAAAAAGCGGATAGCTCCTCGCCACCCTGGAGAGCCTCCAAAGCCCGATCGGGTCACGGATCAGCTGGATCATGCCGGTGCCGATCATGGTTACCATATTGCCGTAGGTAACCTCCGACGCCAACAGGTCTATTGGAAGCGACAGGGACCAGCCAAGGGCGGACCTTGTCTGAGCTAAGCCCTCTTGGGGTGTGACATGCCCGCCGACAGAAGACATAAGAAAGAGCCGTTCTATCGAGCCAGGGAAATCAGCGGCATAGCTGGCGGCAATTCCTCCCCCGAGCGAATGGCCGACTACCACCGCCGGCCTTTCCTCACCAGACCGCTCCAGAAAGGTCTCGATCCACTCGCTTACCTCCGATGAGGAGGGCCACCGGCCACCGAATGATTCCGAAGGGCCAAAGCCGGGCAGGAACGGCGCAATGACCCTGTTGCCGGTTCGAGCCGCCATATCCAGCGCCGATTTATAGACAAGAGGGGTCACTGCCCAACCGTGGATGAAAAGAAGAGGTGGCCCTTCTCCCCCCGAAAGATATCCGATTGTTCTTCCCCCGACTTGACTTTTTAAAAGGCTCAGCGAAATCTGCTTTTTCACAACGAAATCCATTTTAGCCAGTAACGACCTCCGCGAAAGATGCTCCACACAATGAAAGCGAAGTCACAACCAAACACGAATACCTTCGATGCTAGGATGCTGGTAGTTTTCTTGCTGGACTGTTGGTCGTCACTCTGACTAACATGCCTAAATATTGGAGTCATATTCACGGCGGAGGATCGATGGCAAAACAAAAGAAGAAGGCGGCATCTGCACAACGTGGGCAGATCATAACCTTGATATCGATCGTTGTCGTGCTCCTTGTCGTCGCAGCGCTGATCCTGGTCAAACTCAATAAGTCCTCCTCTAGCAAGGGAACAAGCTCAACTGTTGCTCCATCCGATGTGGTCGCAGCTACGACGGGAGTGCCGGAAAGCGCCTTCGCTGCGATAGGCTACGACTCCGCCTTGCCGAAGCCTTCTTCGATCAAAGAGACATCGTCTCTCACAAAGAGCGGCCTACCGGAGGTGCTGTACATGGGAGCCGATTACTGCCCTTATTGCGCCGCGCAGAGGTGGGCCATCGTCAGCGCCTTGTCTAGATTCGGAAGCTTTCAGAAACTGGGCGCAACCTCCTCCGGAGCCAATGACGTCTATCCAAATACACAGACGTTCAGTTTCTACGGTTCGAGCTACAGCTCAAAATATATTGCCTTCGAGGGTGTGGAAATGCAGACCAACATAGCATCAAACGGAAGCTACACCACGCTGCAAACTCCGACAACGGCGCAGAACAATCTGCTTACCACCTGGGACAAGCCGCCATATACACCAACCGCTGACGGCATTCCTTTCGTCGACTTTGCCAACAAGTATGTGCTCGGTGGAGCGAGCTACAACCCTGGCCTCCTTGCGGGACTCTCTTTGCAGACAATCGCCGGGAGCCTGGCACAACCCACCTCAGCGCCGGCCAAGGCAATCATCGGAACTGCCAACATCATCACCGCAACCGTCTGCAAGATCGACAACAACCAGCCATCCAATGTCTGCAACCTCGGCTATATCCAGCAGATCGAAAAGGCACTCAAGTAGTAGCCCACGCTGCGCAAGCCGTTTCCAAAGACAACATCTGAAAGAGCAAAAAAGATTTGGGGCCGAGGAAAACTGCCAGTTTGAACGGAGAGTAAGAAGATGGAAATGATTGAGGACACCAGATCCAACTCGATGACGCCGGTAAGGTACTTCTGCTTCGGACTCAGCCTGGTTGGAATTCCGATCACGATCTATCTGACGATCGCGCACTTCACTTCACCAGGCATTCTCGCCTGCCCCTCGACGGGTGTGATCGACTGTGCCAAGGTGACCAGTTCAGCACAGTCATACTTTCTCGGAATACCGGTGGCGATCCTGGGTCTGATCTTTTTCGTCTACCTGTCGATCCTCAATTCGCCATGGGGATTCAGGCAAGCGAGCCTTCGGGTACCGAGATTGGGATCGATGGTCTTGGGTGTAGCTTTTGTCCTCTGGCTGGTGTCTGCCGAGCTTCTTATAATCAACTCGATATGTTTATGGTGTACCACGGTGCATGTGATAACCGTCATCATCTTCGCCCTCGTGGTCTATGACTATTTCGTGGATTCGCCGGCTCGGATACAGTGAATCTGCTATTCAAGGCCGGCTCTTCTATACTTGTACGCGGAGCGGAGATTAGATTTGCCAAATTCGGCCAATTTAGGTCACAAAAAGAAGGTCTTTGACCTATTTGCCCAGAAGGTCCTTGTCGTTGTGGGAAAGGGCGGCACTGGCAGGACAACGGTCGCCAGAGTTCTAGCAGAACTTGGCACAAAGACTGGAAGGCGCGTGGCAGTAATTGCCGGGACGTCAGGAACCCACTTTCTGGCCAAGGAAGACCCGCTATTGAGCTTCAGCTCCCTTGAGCCAGGCCAGGTACTGATTAGCTACCTGTACGAGCACGGTCTTGGCCAGCTTGGGAAACGCCTTTCATCGACAGGATTGGCCAGCATAATCTCGACAGCCATACCCGGAATCGCCGACCTTCTGGTGCTTGCAAAGATCAAGCAGATGGAGAGATCCGACGCCGCAGACTTGATCATTTTCGATGCGCCGGCCTCCGGACACTTTCTTCGACTGATTGCGACCCCAAAAGGGCTGGCCGATATCGCTGCTGCCGGCCCACTGCGGAAGCAATCCAGAGAGGTCCTCGAAATGCTCGACGACCCAACTCGTCTCGGGGTGGCCTTCGTTACCATCGCTGAGGAGACTCCGGTCAAAGAGAGCATCGAGACCATGAAGCAGCTCAAAAAGAGCTCCGGCATCGTACCCTGTGCACTATTCATCAACTCCGTGCTTCCCTCGATACCTGGCAATGAGAAGGTTCAAGATCTCTCTTTTCTCGAATCCACGTCCCCTTACTACCAAGCAGCAAAGTACATGAGAACTCGCTCACAGTCGCAAAAGCACTACGAGGCGATGGCTGCAAAGGCGTTCGGACTCAAGCCAATAGAAGTTCCTCTAGTGCCCACGGTCGAACTCAGCGAGGATGACATCACGTACTTGGCTGACATCGTCGAACTCCAGATTCGGTCCAAGAAATGAGCCTCGACATACTTGAAAGATCCAAAGTGATCGTCTGTCTCGGTACCGGAGGTGTCGGTAAGACAACCACCGCAGCCGCACTCGGATATATGGCCGCCAAGGCAGGGAGACACGTATGCGTGGTCACCATCGATCCCGCCAAGCGCTTGGCCGACGCAATGGGCATTGCTGAGCTCGCCAACACTCCAAAAAAGATCGATACCGCGCCCGAGTTCGACCTCTGGGCGGTGATGCTCGATCCCAACTCAACCTTTGACGAGCTGGTGCAGAAGTTCGCCACCTCGCCAGAACAGGTCGAGAAGATCTTTCATAACACTATCTACCAAAACCTTACCGAGAACCTATCCGGAACTCAGGAGTACATGGCTATGGAGAAGCTTCACGAACTTGCGTCAGACCCCCGTTTCGACCTCCTCGTCGTGGACACCCCTCCAGCAAGGAATGCAATCGAATTCCTCAATGCTCCCAAACGCTTAGTCGGCTTTTTGGAAAACCGAATGTTTCGGCTGCTCATATCCCCATCACAAAGTGTCTTTCGCCCGGTGACTGTGGCGACACGGTTACTACTAAGAACAATTTCAAAAGTAGTGGGAACACAGGTCGTATCCGACGCGGTCGAGTTCTTCCAGGCATTTGAAGGGATGGAGGCCGGCTTCAAGAAGCGGGCAGCCGAAGTTCAGGATCTGCTCTCGCAAGACTCGACCTCATTTGTCCTGGTGACAGGTACCCACAAGGACACCATCGATGAAGCGCTCTACTTCGCATCGCGGCTGGACGAGTACGAGCTTGACGTCGACATGATCATTTCCAACAGGGTCACTCCGGAATTCGGCAACGAACTTGAAGATAGCCGGATCGAAGTTCCCAAAGATATCCGGGAAAACCTCGAATATCTAATCCGCCTTCGGTCAGCCGAGCTCGAACAACTATCTAGACTCTCGGTAATAGTTGGAAAGGATAAGCATATCCTGGTCCCTCTGCTGCCTCACGACATCGGGTCGCTTAGCGAAATCCAAGAGATCGGGGAGGTTCTTGTGGATTCGAGATCGACATTTGAAAACTCAGTTTCTCCGTGAAAGTGCAATTTTTGCAAAAATAAAGTAGGTTCTTTACCGTGCCATTGATATACATAGTTTCTGACTCGCAAAACCTGAAGAACTTGGTCAGCTCGGCAGTAGCAGGACCAAAGAACGAGCTTGTGGAACTCTCATCGGGCAACGAGCTCATGAAGTTGCTCCAAGAGGAGAGCCCCGACCTCGTGATACTCGATCTTCAGATCTCGAATATGGGAGCAACCGCCATAACGCTGGAAATCAGGCTGGGCGAAAAAGCCAAGAGAATCGACCCGACAAAAATACTGGTACTTCTCGACAGAAGGGCCGATGTATTCATGACCCGGCGCTCCGGTGCTGATGGCTTCATCATCAAGCCTCTGGACTCGCTGAAAATCAAGAGAGCGGTAAACGAGATGCTAAGCTCCGGCCGGTTCGAAGACACCGCCTTTGCACCAGCCAACTGAACTCAATCCCAACTAGAGTATCTAGACAGACTAAGCTCTTTTGTTTCACTGAAATTTACGGGAAGTAGCGCAGCTTGGTAGCGCGCAGCGTTCGGGACGCTGAGGCCGCGGGTTCAAGTCCCGCCTTCCCGACCATCTGCTCACCATAGTTGAGCGATGTCTATCATGGGCTGGTTCGGGGCTTTCGCCGGACAACTACGGCTGGGCCTGTCGAGTGCCACTAGCCTTGCTGATGACGGCCTGCTGTGCTCCTCAACCGTCCAGGGGAGTCGCGATGGCGATTATGAGGCTTGAAGCTGCACTAACCGAGAGCAAGGTGCCATTTGCCGCATTTTCATGGTATTGCCTACCCTGTATCCAGCTCCCGATCTGCCCTGATCTTCAGAAGGAAACAGGTTCTGGAAGATTCTGGAGCCGACGGCGCGCCTCTGCCCCAGCCGGATATCCTCTCTCCGTTTACGCAAGGAGGCTCGAAAGTTGAACCGGTTGCCCAAATGCGTCTGGCGCGATGACTTTGCCTATACAGGGCTCAATTGGAATCGGATCTTGGAACGGAAATCCGGTCGGCCCATATTGGCCAGGCCATAGAGTCGCCGAGGCGAGACTGCTATGAATCACTCCCTTGCAGCGCCAGGCGATCGAGGGGGAAAACTTGCGCTGGTCTCATTCTTGGGTGTTGTCATCTCTTCCGTGATCCTCTTTCTCTGGGAGCTATACATGCTGACCAGCGCAGTGATAAATCAGCCCGAGCGACTTACTGGATGGAGGGCCGTGATTCGTGAGCTGCCAGCCCTGCTCCTGGTGATCGGGTTTCTTGTCGTGGGTCTCATCCTCGGCGTCCACTCAGCTCGACTCGGCTCGCGAAGAGGCTTCGTGGCGCTATGGCTGCTCTCCCTCGCAGTGTTCCTTGTTCTCGAGGAGACTGTTGGCTCAAGCCTTGAAGCAATCGGCTCCTCAGGTTCGATCAAACTCGCCAACTCCCTTGTTCCGGCGTTCGCAGTCGCGGCGCTGTTGACGCTTTCGATATGCCTCTGGCTGACGCGCAGGGACTCTCGAACTGCGCACGTCCGACCACCACGAAACGGGGCGGCTTTATCCGGATACAAGCTGGCCGCTCTGGTGGCACTTGCCGGAATCGCGGGCGGCTTCATATGGCTCTTCGCTGCCCAAACCTTGTTGACCCTCCACGCTGACAACTTTGTCCGCACAAGGGTTCCGGGTAGTCTCATCGCAGAGACCAGCAGCCCAGCCATGCTCTACGTATACGCGGAGGGTGGGAATGTCTACTCGGGCTATCCCTCCCTCGACGATCTTGCCCTCAGAGTCACAGGCCCATCGGGCCGTGACGTAAAGGTGAACGCAGTTTCACCTATGCCCGAGTACCGAAGCCATGGCAAAGTCGGTCGCGTCGTCGGCAGATTCTACGCCAACGGCCAGGGGAGCTATCTTTTGGTGTCCGAGAGCTATCAGCCACAAATGGAAGCCCCACACGCCCCACCGAACATATACGGCGGAGTTGCAGTTGGTGACAACGTTACCAACTGGATGCAGCCAAACGAATGGGGTGTCGTTGTACTGCAGTCGGTCACTCTCGCAGTCGCCCTTGCCCTCTCGTTGGCAACTATCAGGGAGCGACATCAGCCCCTCCACGGATAAGCGCTATATCTCTCCTACCCTATTGGCAGAACCAGCTGCAGCCGGTACAGCCATGAGAGCACAACCACGGCAGTCACCTGTTGATAGAAAGCCCGGTATTCGATAAAATCCTGGTACGTAGGATCGGCACATGGAAAAGCCGACCAAGGCTCACCGCCGGGTCGAAGGGCGTCCGACCCCCGGAATTGTCCTTCGAAGGTGGTCGAATGGATCGCGGAAATACGGTGACCGAAGAGATGCTGCTAGAGGGTCTTAGCTCTCAAGAGGCCGCACTTCGACTCAAGACTGAAGGGGCTAACGAACTTCCCGCGACAAAGAAGCGCTCTCTGACCAAACAGTCATGGGACGTAGTTCGCGAACCGATGCTGCTGCTCCTTTTGATAGCTGGGATCATAAACTTCCTGCTTTCCGAACCGCTTGACGGTGCGATCCTGATGACGTTCATTGTCGTAGTGATCGCAATCTCCATCTATCAGGAACGAAAGACCGAGAACGCGCTTTCAGCTCTCCGCGACATGTCGTCACCCCGAGCTCTGGTCATGCGAGACGGTCGGCAAACTCGCATCGCCGGATTCGAGGTCGTCCGTGGCGACGTTGCACTGCTTGCCGAGGGAGACAGGGTTCCTGCCGACGCGGTGCTCGTGGACAGCGTGAACATGTTGGTGGACGAATCTGCCCTGACCGGCGAGTCCGTCCCGGTCCGGAAAGCTCCGGCAAATCTTGAGACAGCTGGAACAGAGATCGGCAAACCTGGAGGTGATGGCACGCCCTGGGTATTCTCGGGAACCCTTGTTGTAAAGGGCCACGGAATAGCACTGGTAAAGCACACCGGAATCGACACCGAGCTGGGTCGCATAGGCACAGCGCTGAGCACGATAGAAACGGAGAAAACTCCTCTTCAGCAAAAAATTACCCGCCTTATATGGATTGTGGCTGGTCTGAGCCTGATAGCCGCCTCGGTAGTCGTGATCGCGTACGGAATTACGAGAGGCCGATGGCTAGAAGGCTTTCTGGCCGGGATCGGAACGGCCATGGCCACACTGCCAGAAGAGCTGCCAGTTGTGCTGACAGTCTTTCTGGCACTGGGGGCGTGGAGAATGTCTCAAAAGAACGTCCTGGCTCGGCGCGCACCCGTGATAGAGACACTTGGTTCAGCAACAGCGATCTGCGTCGACAAAACCGGCACGCTGACGATGAACTCCATGACCGTGGCAGAACTGATCGTCGATGGCCAAGCTTTCAAACTGGACGGCGAGCCGCTCCCTCAAACCTTCCTTGAACTCGTCGAATACGCCGTGCTTGCCTCTCCGATCGACCCCTTCGATCCCATGGACAAGGCGTTCAGGCACCTGGAAGAGATCTA
>JAJYVK010000500.1 GCA_021792075.1 Actinomycetes bacterium
GTTGACGGTGTATGGAGGGTTGTTCTCTTCTCCTGCGACCAGCTCGACGGCCCCTCCGGCATTAGCGCCGGAGATAGCATCGGTGTCGCCCACCTCGGCAATATTGACAGCATTGGAGATCACTTCTTGAACGCCGGTCGGGCTGCTGTGGCTAACCGATACATCCAAAGTGATTCCTGCATTCTTGAAGAACCCTTCGCTTTGGGCAACGTAAACCGGCCATTTTCCAGCATCGGGCCCTACCTGAGAAAAGGTTAGGGTTCCGTAGTTTGGTGCGGCGGTAGTGGCGCTTGATGACCCCGATGTGGTGGCAGAACCCGAACTGCTTGACGTTGTCGGGCTCGAGCTGCTACTCGAGCCGCACGCGGCGAGTAAAAGCCCTAGTGTCATCAGGCCCGCGACAGGCAAAGAAATTACCCGATGCTTCATTCGAGCATCGAAATTCAGTGTCACAACTATCTCCTCTCCCAAATTCAGGCAGCAAGTACCTGAAGTCTCAGCCCTGAGACATTCCCAATCTCAGGTTCTCTGGAGGAGCCCATCGAATGGTCAAATTCCCCCTGTTTCTCGAATTACCCCCTCAATGGTTCCCCAGATCCGCTCCACCAATTTTCCGAACTCCTCAGTTCTTTTGATGGATAATTCCCTTGGTCGTTCGAACGGCACTGTGATCTCATCGGCGATCACTCCCGGCTTTCGTCCCATCACGAGCACCTGGTCGGCCAGGTAGACCGCTTCGTCGAGTTGGTGCGTGATGAAAACCACTGTCTTGCGCTGATCGGCCCAAATTCGGAGAAGCTCCTTTTGCATGATCTCCCGTGTTTGGGCATCGAGTGCTGCGAACGGTTCATCCATGAGTAAAACATCCGGGTCGACGACGAGGGCTCGTGCCAGATTTACCCTCTGCCTCATGCCTCCGGAGAGCTGTCTTGGATAGTGTTTTTCAAATCCTCTGAGACCTACCAAGTTGAGTAGCTCTTGAATCCGACCTCTGTTGGCTTTAACATCGATATTTCTGAGTTCGAGACCCAGCTTGCAATTGTCCCATACTGTTCGCCAGGGCATTAGCGAGTCGGCTTGGAAGACAAATGCACACTCGCGCGCTGGCCCTGATACAGGCCGGCCGTCTATTCGCACATCTCCAGAGTCTGCCTTTTCCAGACCGTCGATTATGCGAAGAAGGGTAGTTTTGCCGCACCCGCTGGGTCCCACAATCGTGACGAACTCGCCTTCATTCGCAGTGAAGCTAACATCTTTTAGAACCTGGATTCCTCCGAATCGTTTGTTTACACCCTGGACAGAAACGCCTATCAAGGCAATTACCCCCGTTTGTCAGTTGTCGAGTGGCCGGTTATGCGCGCGTGCTTGCCCACGGAGTAAGGGCCCTTTCCAGTACTGTGAGCAAATAAGTGAAGAAAATTCCGGAAACTGCGAAGATTGCCACTCCAGCGAAGAGCTGCGGCATATTGAACTCAGATTGTGCATTGAAGATTGCCAAACCGAGCCCGGATTTTGCTCCAAAGAGCTCGCCTACGACGACTCCGATAAGTGCTCGACCGATGCCGAGCCTAAGTCCAGCAAGGATGTACGGAAGCGCCCACCAGAGCTCGACCTTGCGGAAGATCTGGATCGTGCTGCCACCATAGGACCGCGCCACGTCTCGTAGCGTTTCATCAGTTGTTCTGATGCCCGCTTCAGTATTGATGATCTGCGGGAAAATCACGAGGCTAATCACTACGAGGACTTTTGACCAGATTCCAAGCCCGAACCAGAGGATCAGGATCGGGGCAAGGGCGATTATCGGTGTAGCGTAAAAACCTGAGATGTAGGGTGTGAGGATTCTCTTTGCGGCGCGATTTTTTGCGATGATCGTTCCGATGAAGATGCCCGCGGCTGAACCGATAAGGAATCCGTACAGGGCCTCTTGACCACTGACAATAAGGTCTTCCTGGAGCCCCCCGGAGGTCCACATCTCTTTTATGCCCGATATAGTTTGCAAGGGAGTTGCAAGAAACAACGAGTTCCCTACGAAGTATTCTCCGATGATCTGCCAGAGCGCTATGCCAGCTATCACCGAGACAACCGAAATGGCTATGGCAATTGCCTTCTTTTGGGTACCACCAGGCTCCTCGTTTGGTGCGTCAGTGGTCACCTCTGTCATGCCGGGCTCCCCTCTTGACATTCCCGGCGCTTCGACTGTCTCCTTCAAATCGTCCATGGCGTTGTCCCCCCTGAGCCACGAACCAGCACCCTCGCAGCCCGACCAACCGAGAGACTGGATGGAACAGTATTCCACTTTAGAAGGCTGAGCATAGAGTAAGAGTTGGCCCATGTCAATTCATCCAGGGCAAATAGTCTAGAATCCTCCAGGATATATCTCTTTTATATAGCCGCCGGCGTTCGTGCATGCTTTTGTCGACGCCATCAATTACGGAAAAGGATTCTCCTCAAATTCGGTGTCTCATCCTGTATGGCGTTAGCCGAAGAAATTCAAAAGAGGCCGTCGCGCCTGGCTCTGGTGTGGAGGTCAAGATGCTAGTTGTTGTAAGAATAAAGGGGGCTTTGACGAGAAAGTGAGATGACCTCCTTGCTTTCATAAGGAGTCCACGATTCAATGAGTATGTCGAGAAAGTATGGGGGCGAGC
>JAJYVK010000501.1 GCA_021792075.1 Actinomycetes bacterium
CGCCATTACCTGAAAACCGATTAATCACAACGTTACCCCCTATATGTCATTTGTACTAATTGCCGCCGCCACCAGAAAATACCTGTCCACTCGACCCGGCAAAATGAACTTGAGTACATGGGTGCCCGCCTGCTATGACGAATTCAATGAAGTACAACCATGCCTCGATATTCGCCGCTGCTTGGCCTAAGCCTGTTCAACGACGACCCACAACGTTTCCCAACGTCTTTCTCGTGGGCGCTATGTTCGAGAGCTGGTGGAGGCATTTATAGCCGTCCCCACCTTGTCTTATGATCTCGTTCCGACTATCCGCTACACATCCCCCCTTTGGCGACCGCCGACCCGAGCCCTTACACTCGGGGCAACCCCCGGCTTGGCTCAGCCTGCCAACACCTTCCTCTTGTCGACCACGCGCTGAGATTTTCCTCCCTCTGAGCGAGGCAGACGGTCGGGCTCGAGAAGTGTCACCCTGGCTGAAATCCCGACGTTATCGCGAATGGCCCGCTGTGCATCTTCTTTGACGCTGCGCAACAGCTGGTCCGCCTCCACGATCTCCTCTGACAAAAAGTCCGAGGTGATCTCCGCAAAGACTTCTTTCGACAGCTCCGCCTCAACTTCGAGCTGATCCAGAGTTCCCGAGCGATCCACCAAGAGCCTGTAGTACGGAGCCAGTGCCCCAACCCTGCCAAGCGCGGCTTCGATCTGGGTCGGATACACGTTTACGCCCCTGATGATCAGCATGTCGTCAGTTCGTCCTTTGACCCCGGTCATTCTGGTCAGGGTTCGGCCGCAACTGCACCTGGAGTGATCAAGGCTTGTAATGTCACTGGTCCAGTAACGGATCAGAGGAAGGGCTTCTTTGGTGAGAGTTGTGATCACCAGCACCCCCTCTTCCCCATCCGGCAACACCTCACCGGTATCAGGATCAACAACCTCGGCTAGGAAGTGGTCCTCGTTGATGTGCGAACCATGGCGTTCCTCTACGCACTCGAAGGACACCCCGGGACCGATGATCTCAGACAACCCATATATATTGACGCTTTTGACACCGAGGCTGGAATCTATCTCTTCGCGCATCGTTTCGGTCCAGGGCTCTGCTCCGACCAGAGCGTGCTGAAGAGGTATCTCGCAAGGCTCGATTCCCTGCTTGGCGAACTCTCGAGATATCGTGAGGGCATAGCTGGGAGTGCAGCAGAGAACCTCGGCGCCAAAGTCCATTATCAATTTGACCTGGCGCTCTGTCATTCCTGTGGAGGCCGGCACCACTATCATGCCCAATGCTTCGCCTCCTTGGTGGATCCCAAGACCACCGGTGAAAAGCCCGTAACCGTAGGCATTGTGAAGCAACATTCCGGGCCGCCCTCCACCACCTGCCAGGGCTCTGGCACAAACCTTTCCGAACACCTCCAAATCCCCGGATGTATAGCCAACCACGGTTGGCTTCCCGGTCGTCCCAGACGAGGCATGTATCCTCAACAGCTCGCCCCTCTCCTTTGCAAATAGGCCGAAAGGATAGGTGTCTCTCAGATCGGACTTCCTCGTAAAGGGGAGTTTCCACAGATCCGAGACCCCCCTTATGTCGCTGGGTTTGACCCCTGCAGCATCGAGCCGCTCTCTTTGATAGGGAACGCGCTCGTACACCGTTGACACCAATTCCCGCAGCCGGGCGGATTGTAGCTCGACCAGCGCCTCGTGCTCCATGGTTTCTATCTCAGGCTCGAATATCACCGTTGTTCTCCCTTGTCAGTACTTTGGAAGCTTGGACAAATGCTTTGCCCTCCATCAGCTTCCGAGCTGTCCTTGTGTATGCCGCCTTCATCACGACAGGAGTGCCTGTCTCATCACTGCTCACCTGCGTAGTAACAATGTTGCGCCCCGTTGGATGCCCGATTCGAACCTGTCCATCAGACGAGTTGTCCAGCTGATTAGCTACACTTCCCGGCAATCGAGCCGCCACGGCGACAGTGACGCTGGCTGTTCCTGGGAAGGCCTTATGCAAGACAAGCGGCTGGCCTCCAATCACCTCCGCCACGAAGTCAACGTCCTCGCGTTTTACCATTCGATCCCCGACCACCGTTGAGTAGCTACGCGGATGGTCCAGCAACACTGGGATTGGTACCAGACCGCCTTCTGGAACTCCGAGCAGCCTGGCCACCGACCGCTGCAGGGAGTCCACCTTGGCCACTTGGGCCTCGGATGGAACACAGGGAATTTCTCCAGGAGTGAATCCAAGGTCAGACGCCCTGGCTATTACGCACAGGTTGGCAATGTCTACGATCGAAACTGAAATGGTCCCGACCAGCGGCACTTCGATCTGATCCAAAACCGAGCCGGTGGGCAGTAGCTTGCCGGTCACCGTTCCCACGGTTTCGCTGTAGTCGAGAACGATCTCGGCGCCCGTGCCGGGGACTCCATCAACCTCACAGTCGCCATCCACTCCAGGCTTGCCTTGCGATATCGGAACCGCCGCTACGAACACCTTGTGAGTATTGGTATTGTGAACCCTCACCGTGGTTAGAGGAGAGCTCGCTTTCACATATCCGTGATCTATGGCATAGATCCCAACGGCCGCGGAGATGTTGCCGCAGTTCATGTCCATGTTTACCTGAGCCTTGGCAACGCTGACCTGTGCGAATGTGTAGTC
>JAJYVK010000502.1 GCA_021792075.1 Actinomycetes bacterium
CTATGAGGGTGTCCTGGACGTTGGGATCCAACGGATGAATTGGCATGCCGTAGTACCCACGGGCATAGAGACGAACCTCCTCGGGAACTTTGGAGTATCTCTTGCCCTCCATCACGTTCAGAACCGCCTGAACCCCGACGAACTGCGAGAACGGCGTCACCATGTGCGGGTGGCCGAGTTCGGCCCTCACTCGCGCAGTCTCCTCCAAGACTTCAGACAAACGATGTTCAAGCCCTAAGTCCGAAAGCTGCTTAACGAGGTTCGAAAACATCCCTCCGGGAATTTGATGCCCGGCGTAGCTTTGGTAGAACGCCGAATCGAAACGAACCTCTTCCGGTATCGGCTTTCCCTCCTCGTAAGCCACCCAGTAAAACCAATCGTCAATCTCCCGTATCTTTTTTTCCTCAAGGAAGATGGGTCTGCCCTCCTCTTGAGCCATGCGCATCACGTCGACGGTCCATGGCACCGCCTTTCCATATGCAAGCGGTCTTGCTGCGGTCCATACCACGTCGACACCGCTGCGGATCGCCTCTCGGTAGCAGTCGTTCGCAAGTCCAGTGATGGTGTGAGAATGGAAGTGCATCTCGGTTTCGCCGATCACATCTCTTATCGCAGTAACGGCAGTTCTGCAGCGCTCCGGGTAAAGAAGCCCAGCAGAGTCAGTGAAGACCAGCGCGTCAACCTTCAGGTCCATCAACTCTTGTGCTTTGTGAGCCAGGTACTCGTCTGTATGGGCGGGCGTCAGAGCAAAGCCGACCAGACCTTTCACCTTGAAGCCGAGACTCTTGGCCCTCTTTACAAGCCACTCCAGATTTCGGTAGTCATTGAGCCCGTCGAACACCTTGATGCTATGCATCCCATTGCGCAAAAGGGTCTTCAAGAACAGCTCCTGTACATCGTATGGCTGGCTCTTCCAGCCCCAAAGGTTCCTTGCCCTTACGAGCCCGTCAAGGCTGGTTTTCGGCATCTGCTGATGGAGAAGCCTCATGCGCTCCCATGGATCCTCATACAGGTACATGGCAGACGTTTCAAATGAGACGCCCGCCATTGCGCACACCTCGTCAAACCCGGCCTCGTCCATCACCGGAGCTATGGGCAGCATTGATTTAGTCTTCATCCGCGTGGCCCATAGCGACTGCTGGCCGTTGCGCAGCGTTTCGTCCAAAAAACGCAGCGGCTTTCTCTTTTGCGTTGCTTCAGAATCCTGCCGAGGCGCAGAACCGACAACTGAGATGACATTCGTTTCCACTTTGGACCTCACTGAGCAATCGCTTCGATGAACATGATCGTCTCGTTGTTCTCGACAAACGCTTCGTTTGCGACCATAATCTTGCGGATCACCCCGGAGCACGGGGCAACGACCGGAGTAAAGAGCTTCATGACCTCGACAATTCCAAGCTGTCGCCCCTCCTTTACCGTCTCGCCAACAAAGGCGAATGGTGGCGACCCAGGTGATGGCGAGCTGTAGAAGATCCCGGCCATCGGCGGCTTCACGGGGATCCAGCCCTCTGAATCACTCTCGCGCTCCTCCTCGAGTTCTTTCCGCACGGCTTGATGCCCCAACGGGTCAGGTTCCCGCAGACCGGTCTCATCTGGCTCGGTCTCGCCCGCCACTGATCCAATGGCTCCCAACGAAGGCTCCATCTCCTTAGAGCTACCCCCACCCTTGGGAATTATGGATCTTGTGATCTTGAGTCGGGCGCCCCCTGATTCAACCTCTATGTCCCCCCAATCGCTGCCTTTGACAACCTCCAATATCTCCAGCACATTTTGGAAAGACAGACCAGCGCTTCCTAGCGAGTCTTCTGAAGTCAATCCTTTCCTCCCTTTTCGCGCTCCCCCGTTGAGATCAACCTGAACTGATTGCGTGAACTGCTAAATCTCATCATCTGACCCTTGCTTTTGACATCACATACCCCATAGCTGGTGTCCCCATCTCCCCAGATCCTCACGGCCCCGGAGTTGCCAAAAGGCTGCGCGGCTTGAAGGCTCAGGACCTTCCTTTGGGACTCAGCTACCGCAGGATTTATCGGCTTTGAGCTATCATTCGACAGACGCGTTGACGTCCATGTAGCAAAGCTTGAGTATTGCCTCCTCACTGACCTGATCGCCTGAGAGCTCTCCGGCGATATGTCCGCTCTGAAGAACTATTACCCGGTCGCAGACCATAGGCAGCTCTTCGTACTGGCATGAAGTGATCAAAACAGCGGATCCGGAGTTCGCGATCTCCCTAAGAGTGGCGTGGATCTCATTGCGCGCCCCGACATCGATCCCCGTGCAAGGTTCGTCAATGACAATTAGCTTCGCGGAGCGAAGCAAACACCGCCCTATAAGCGACTTCTGCTGTTGTCCACCACTGAACTCATTTAGCGGCCGGTCGGGATTCCTAGGGCGAATCCGCATCCTGTCCATCATCTTGGCGACTGTTTGCCGCTCGCTGCGATGTCGAAGCAGGCCTCGATGTACGAACGGCTTGAGATCTCCCATTGTCATGTTCTCGCGGACCGTGGCAGCTTGAATTCCGCTGGTAAGCTGCCGATCACCCGGAAGCAAAATGGCGCCAGCATCTTTGAATTTGCGCGGATTTATCCGGTCGAGTTCCTTCTCATGGAAGACCACGCGGCCCGACTCCTTAGCTAA
>JAJYVK010000503.1 GCA_021792075.1 Actinomycetes bacterium
AAGGTGGATGCCCCGCTTTGCGAGAGTCCGCTTTCACCAAGTAACGAGCTGATAGGACCGAATAGGCTGGGTATCGTGGCTAGATAGAAGAGCCGTGATCTCCCAGTTTGACGTGTCTGCTCAATAGAGTCGAGCAGCTTGGCAAGCGTTTGATAGGTCGAAATCGAGGAGTAGTCTCCTTGGAGGTAGTGGAAATTCTCGATGTTCGAGCTGATCGATTCCAAGCCAGACGCCGACTCCATGACAAGCTTTCGAAACCCCTCGTTGCCCAAAGGTGATCGTGCCACCCCAATAACCGAGAACTCCTCGGGCAGCTGGCTCTGATCCCACAGGGAAGCGATTGCCGGAAGTATCTTTCGCGACGTGAGGTCGCCTGATGCTCCGAAAATCACTAGCGTCGTGCCTTCGATCCTTCTTTTTCGATGCATTTGGATGCTCATATCCACCTCTTGGTCACTATGTCTGTTTTGCAAAAAGCGATAATCACTCCCGAGGTCATTCAAAGCCCACTGATGAAAACCAGGCCTCGTCTTCGAACCTAGTCATTCCCACGCATAACTACGGTGAAATTGGATCCATAAGCCCTCCCCAGCCCCTAAGGGTGTCAAGCGCTACGGTAGCGCCGGAGCAGGAAAGACCCTTTTTTGTCCAACTTGAACTCACGATCTCCTATCAAGCAGTTGTAGGAGATACGCCGCTGTCAAGACCGGTCACACGTGTTAGGCTAAGGCCCTCTTTTTTTCGAGGGCTGCGAGTAGCTCTTTGAACGAGGAGGAAAAAGAGTCGACACCCTCTGATTCGAGTTCATCTGTCATCTTCTCCATGTCGATGCCAAGCTCTCTGACCGCCTGCAGTACCTCCTGGGAGTTCTTGGCGAAGTTAGGAACCTGATTGTCCATCCGTCCGTGGTCCAAGAATGCCAAGACGGTCTTCTCGGGCATGGTGTTTACCGTGTTGGGGGCGATGAGCGACTCGACGTATAAGAGGTCGGAGTAGTTGGGGTTCTTTGTCGAAGTAGATGCCCAAAGAGGCCGCTGAATTTGGGCGCCAGCCCCACTCAGCTCTTTCCAGTCGGATTGACGGTAGCGCTCTTGGTGCAGAAGGTACGCGGCCTGTGCCTGAGCAACCGCTGTCTGTCCTAAGAGCCTCTGACCGTTCTGGCCCAGTGCTTCGAGAATTGGGTCCAACTTAGTATCCACCCGCGAGACAAAAAATGACGCAACTGAGGAGATTTCGTTCAGCTTGTGGCCTTGCTGGCGTGCCTTGTGCAGGCCTTGGATGTGTGCGTCCATCACCTGCTGGTATCTCCGGAGACTGAAGATAAGGGTGACGTTGACCGAGATCCCTCTCGAAAGGGACTCCGTGATTGCGGGAAGCCCTTCCAACGTGGCAGGAATCTTGACCATCAGGTTCTTGCGATCGATCGTATCCCAGAGCCACTGAGCGGCCTCGATTGTGCCGCTGGTATCGTGAGCCAGCCCAGGGTCGACTTCGATGGAAACAAATCCGTCAGTTCCTTCTGACGAGCTGTACACCTCTTCGAGAACGTCCGCGGCTGCAGCAACGTCATCGCAGGCCATGCGCCAGTATGCTGATTTGGTGTCCTTTGTCTTGATCAGCGAGAAGTATTCATTGTCGTAATCGTTAGAGTTCGAGATGGCATTCGCGAAAATTGTAGGATTTGACGTGAGGCCCCTGATTCCGGACTCTTTGAGTTCTTTGACCCTTCCGCTGATTATCCAAGCCCGAGAAAGGTTGTCAATCCAGGGACTTTGTCCGTATTTCTCGTAAAGCTCTTTGAGGGTGTTCAATGTAGTAACCTCGCGAATCTATTTTGACCAGGAACAACACTGCTATATTGCTGGGCCAAATACAAGTTTCGGTTCTTAAATTCTCAAAAATGGCACAGCGCAGCTGAAGAAGTTGAAGCTCAGTTACATCCTACCGCGAACAGTCGGTGGGTTAGCGAGCATCCTAGGCTCACACGTATACTCTCATTGATCGAGAGGATTGCCGATGAGCGTACGCGCTCGCCGCAATGAGGTGTAATCGGAATGCACCTGGCTTTCTCGATCGAGATGGTGAACTCTGCCGGAGCTAAGTCCGAGAACGGCTGGAACGTTTCATCGATCGGCCTAAGGGCTGTGTCCGCCGGTACCCGGGCTGTATGAGCCAGGAATTCTTCGTCTAAGGCCTTAAGGAGGATCTAAGGCGGTCACTATGGTCAGCTGTGATTATGTTTTTAGATTGAGTCGGTGATGTCGAAGTTGTAGCCTGTAGTTATTAGTGGGGGTGGTCGCCCAAATAGCATCGAGGAGTATCGTGTCATCAAATTCCAAGGCCAAAGCCAAGAGCCAGGCGTCAGAATTTATTGAACTTTTGGTTGCCTACGTTAAGCAAGAGACCATTGGCCCTATCAGCCGGCTAGGGAGATATGTTGCGTTCGGACTTGCCGGTTCAATACTTGTCTCTATAGGGATTGTGCTGTTGATGCTCGGATTTCTGAGGCTTTTGCAAAGTGAGACAGGTTCGGCCTTTACAGGGCATCTGAGCTGGCTTCCGTATGTATTTGCAGCACTGTTAGGATTGGTCATCGTTGCTGTTTCGGTGCTTGGCATCGTGAAAAAGCGAGATACTCG
>JAJYVK010000504.1 GCA_021792075.1 Actinomycetes bacterium
AGAGCCTTCACGATCACATCGTCCTGCAGGCCAACACGATGCATGCGCAGAACGTCCTGGACATCGAACGGAGGGGGGACCAGTGGCGGGGGCCAGATCGACAAATGGTAACGCTTGCGTTACCATGGTGGATATGAGGATCGAGTTGGAGGAATACCTCGATGCCCGGGACCGCAACTATTACCGAGAATGGCTAACCACTCTCGATGCGAGCGTGAGAGCCAGAGTCATCAAGTCCGTTCTGCGCATGGGCGATGGAAATCTCTCCGGCGCCAAACCTGAAGGAAAGGGAGTTTCTGCACTGCGGATCGATTTCGGACCTGGCTACCGGGTGTACTTCGGACAGGATAGCGACGTGCTCGTGATCTTGCTGATCGGCGGAACGAAGCGGCGGCAGGCTGCGGATATCAGGCAGGCGCAGTCGCTTTGGATGGAATACAAGACGCTCAAGCGGAAGCAACAGAGGGAGAGATAGAAATGGCGCTGACCCGGAGTTTTCGAGAAACGGTGGTGGAGGAGCTGCGCGACAAGGAGTTTCGCCGTGCGTTCCTTCGCGAAGCCATCAACGACATGCTCGCTGGAGATCTGGAGTCGGCAAAGACGGTGCTCCGCGAATACGTCAATGGAACAGTTGGATTCATCCAGGCCGGCGAGGCTTTGGGGCGCTCGCCCAAGAGCTTGATGCGGATGCTGAGCCAGGACGGGAATCCCCATGCCCGCAATCTGCTGGATCTGGTCGCCTACCTCCAGAAGGCGGATGGCGCTGTGGTTGAGGTTCAGGTCGGAGATAGAGTCGCCGCCTAACATTCATCACTGACCTGCACTCCACTCCGGATCTGGGGTGACTGGCGCTGGGCGAGTCGAAGAACAATGTGTTGAGGACTGGATTTTTACCACATACCTCGTCGATGCGAAGCCTGGTGGGGCCGCAACAGTTGTAGGCCAGAGACCTCCCCCGGGCAAAGTCTGGGATCATTCTTACCGGCGAGAGGCGATGGAGGGAACGGTCTGCTGGCAGGCTAGGGAATTGCCCGCGCAGAGTTGGCCGCAACGGCGGCTCGGGCTGTTGCTGCGGTCTGGGGCTGGTGCATGCGGGTCGTCGGTGGACGACCTGATCTGGGAACAGAACCGTGGCGTTGTGTCACCCGTACGAACGGGTTTCATCGTCCGCTGTAACGGAAGCCATGCGGAGTCTTTCTGCCAGCAAGCAAAATCTCTCAAGGGAAACGGAAAGCTGACATCTTCGGCCGAGGTGAAAGGCCCAATGAGAAGAGGGTCTAAGGCACCCAACCAAACTCGTGTTGTGCTGCTGGATGCGTTTGGGTGCTCGACAGTGCGACTCGGCACAGCAACTCACCCGTTGAGTTTGGTGGGATTTCGGGAGGTTAGAAGAACGAAGCCGGAAAGGGTGATCGCCGACCGCGCCTACGACTCCGACCCGCTGAGAGAGCGGCTCAAGAAGCGCGGCATCGATCTTATCGTGCCCTACCGCCAAAACAACAAGCTGCGAAAGCACGAAGATGGCCGCAAGCTGAGGCGATACAAACGTCGCTGGATCGTCGAACGCACTAACGCTTGGCTCGGTCAGTTTCGCAGACTGCTGGTCCGACATGAGCACCTCCTTGCCACCTACCGCGCCTTCTTCTTTCTCGCTTGCCTCTGGATCACGCTGCGCAGGTGTTTATGAAACACGCTCTAGAAAATCGTCTTCCCCTTCGATAGCGCCAAGCTCATCCAGTAGAGACATGTCCGGTCGGAACCGGGCTAAGGTTTCTACAAAACAAGATAGCCTCTGCGACGAAGAATACAGCACGCGATAGAAACCAACTGGATCGTCGAATCGGCTACCGAAAGTGCGATCTTCATTAGCCCAAATCCAATCGGGCGGTTGCCATGGCGAAGGCAACCGCCCGAGTCGAAAGATAGGAGCGTTTGGAGTGCAGACCGACAGATGATCTGCGGTGAAAGAGATAAGCAAACCTAGCCTCCGGCAGCGAATGTTCTGGCAGCACCCAATATGAGGGGAGCCACCTTATCCAGGTTCTTTTCTCGGATCATGCGTATAGGAACGCGATCGCCGAGTTCAGGATTTACGCCCATCAGCCATGCCTGAACAACAGATGGTGAATCTACGGTACTTAACGTCATGACGACGTGATAGGCAAAACGCAGATGCCGCTCCGCCTCGTTGTAAGAGTGCGCCCCTTCCATCCAACGCACGAGAGCCCGTGTGTCTTTGACGCCGGCGATATAGGCAGTCAACTTCTTGCCCACAATAGACACCAGTGCGGTGATGATCTCGGGCATCGGAAGCATGAGTGAATTCCTGTGTGCCTCAAGATCCGGCTTAGACAAAGAAAGAGTGGCCATGGCGAGTACCTCCCATTTATCAAGGATAGGCGTTTACACTGTAATGTCAAGAAAATATCAGTCAAATAACGTCACCATTGCAGTGTAACTGAGCGCGGCAAATCAGTCTCTGGAGCAGGTCGGAAGCAGCCGTTGTGGCCGGAATGTTGGCGTCGCTGCGCTTTTTTTGGGTTGTTCAGCACAACAAAATCGAGCATGTCCCGCTTGCAGTTGAAAGTGGGGAGCGGCGGTTAGGTTGATGGTACTACGCGACCTTCTTGCTGGCGG
>JAJYVK010000505.1 GCA_021792075.1 Actinomycetes bacterium
GCGCTGGAATCTTTGATCGCACGGCTTTTAGAGCCTTGATTGATTTGGAATACTCTGGTTGCCTAATAAATCCTGGAGTGGACAACCTTGCGCTCTTCCACCTGAAAACGATTGTGCAGGTTTTGAAAAGTCCGCTGAAGCCTCCTCGGCGGAGGGCGACTTAGTACATCTGGTAGAGGTGTATAGCTACGACGTCTGCTCCAGTGCCTGTGTCAGCAGCTGCTCTGCCTTGTCAGCCAGCGGCTTCAAGACGTCATCTTTGATGATGTCGTGAGGATCAATGATGGAGATCGTGGTAGAGTCCCCTGCTTTTTGGAGCACAACGTTGCATGGCATCCAAAGAGCGAAGGAAACATCGACGGTCAGGGCTTCGTTGGCCAGGTGTGGATTGCATGCGCCAAGGATTATCAGAGGTTCGCGCTCGACACCGATCTTTGACTTGAGCGTTGCTGCCACGTCGATCTCTGTGAGCACGCCGAAGCCCGCCTTGGCCAGAGATTCGGTTATCGCCGTTCTCGCCTCATCAAGGGGTTTGTCGATCGTCTTAGAAAATGCCATTTTGTACCTCTTTTCCGTCGGGTAGTTCAACTTCAAGTATACCTTGAGGGGTATAAACAGTGTTTATTCGGACGCAGTCTTTGGGAGTGCTTGTTGTGGTAATGGCAGTTCGCCGTTGCGGTTTTGTTTGTTCGGCTACTTTCCCCTCAATCCGGCAAGTCCATGTTTCTTGGGGCGTTGACGGTTTTGCATTCTCCGCCTAATTACGTCACGACGCTCATGAAGTTCTTTGTAGGTGATTTGCTGAACTGAACTGTCGAGCCCAAGTGAACCTCTGACGCCCTCGAGATCGACGGGGACTTTTCTGGGGTCGATGCCGACGTCGGAGGCGATCTTTTCCCCGTGTTTGGTGGCAAAATAGGCTGCGAGATTCGTAATTTCAGCAAAGATGTCCACATCGGGAGCATACTTTGGCATCGAGGAGTCCAGAAAGAGCATGTTCTTGATGAAGAGCATAAGTTCCTTGGGCATCTTTGCGCCATAGCCCAAAAGCGCCTTGGTGATCTCTTTCACCTGCGCTGTTAGCTCATCAGGGGTAAGCGTGGTGGGATCGACGGGTGGACCATCAAGATCTAGCTCAGTTATGACCTCTTCGATATCTGTATCGGGTGGAAGCGCACCTAGATCTCTAAGAGCTGCGACCTGGATTCGCACGTCATTGATCGTTCCGCCCATGAGCAGCTTTAAAAAGGCGAGACGTTTGGGTTCACTTAGTCGTCCGGTCATTCCATAATCGAGAAGTGCGACGACTCCATCTGGTTGAACTAGCAGGTTCCCGCCATGAAGATCTCCATGGAAGACGCCGTAAATCATTGCACCCTCCATGAATGCGATCATCGCCGCTCGTATTACGGCCGAGGTGTCTACGCCGGCTTCTTGAATTTCTGCCACATTGTCCCACGGATATCCAGTGAGCTCCTCCATGACCAGGACTTTACGTGTGACATAGCGTGGGTGCGGGCGCGGTACGACAAGTGCCGTTTGGTTCGTGTCTGCAAGGATACGCGCTATATCAAGCATATTTGCAGCTTCGAGTCTGAAATCCAGTTCCTCGACGATCGTTCCCGCGAAAAGCTCCACCAGCGCAGGCGGGTTTGCAAGAGAGGTAACCGGAATCCTTCCGACGAGTGCGGGCGCAAACCAGCTCATTGCCGCGAGGTCTTCCCGAACTACGCGATCTATCGTGGATCTTTGAACCTTGACAACCACGTGTTCACCGCTACACAGCTTTGCCCGATGTACCTGAGCTATAGATGCTGCGGCCATAGCATTCTGATCGAATTCGCAAAAGAGCTCTTCGAGCTCCATTCCGAGTTCGCTCTCGATCGTCGCTCTTACGGAACTGAACGGTTCAGGTCTCACCTGATCCCTGAGGAGCTTGAACTGGGATACCAGCTCGACCGGAAAGATGCCCTCTCCACTCGAGATGATCTGGCCTAGCTTGATGTAAGTCGGACCTAAGGTCTCAAATGCAATTCTAAGACGTCGTGCCAGGCCTGAGCGTGAACGTTCACCAGAGTGCCTCTGGTCGAAGATCTTCCAGGCGGCCAAGGCCTTGCCGAGATGATAGGCCGTTGTCATCACCCTAAGTCCTGGTGGCAGGCGGCGCTTTTTGAGAAGCAGAGGCACCTCTTCCTTCGATGCGGCCCGGATGGCGTCTATCGAGCCGAGCCATTCGATCTGTTGGGGATCGATCAGCCATGGGGGTTCATTGGAAAAGGCACCGAAGATCTTGTCGGTGGGATAAAGATAAAAAGTCTCGTTACTGGTTTGCATTCTGATCCGGGTTGAGAGTGTCCTCTAATTAAATCTAGCTCGTATGACCGTTTTCGCTGCGACCCGCCTCTCTCGGCTGGATCTTATCGGAGTCGAGAATACAACCAGGGGAGGTGGCCTGAGCGGTCACCTCCCCTTCAAAAGGCTGATCAAAGGGCTGATCAAAGGGCATCTATTCAGGAGGCACCATTACGATCGACCCATTATGTCCTCCAAATCCAAAGGAGTTGGAGATTACGGGACCCATACTTATCTTGCGCGGTTCAAGGGTTACTACGTCGATATGAATCTCTGGATCGAC
>JAJYVK010000506.1 GCA_021792075.1 Actinomycetes bacterium
GGGAAAATTACACCGCTAGAGATGTCCCGCCGGTTGTTTTGGATGTCACAGGCGAAGAGTCGTGTCTGAAGCGCCACGCCGAGGTCAGGGAGTGCGAAACATCGTCGAAGGACTGACGGTCAAGCCAACAGAGTTGATCGCGGGACCACGATCGGAGAGAGCGCAGTCCCCCACTTCCTCAGAAAGATCTGATGAGGCCCGCGGCCGCGCCGCGGATGATGGATATCAAACCGGGGAAGGATGAGCTTCGGACCGGGCTTGGCCAACACATACAGTCAGAAAAATGGAGCCGTGGATGCCGGAACGGACGTACGACAAGTGACTGCAGGCGTCAAGATGGAACGGCGAAGAACGGGTCGAGGCATCTAACGACATCAGGGAAGAAGCCGAGACGCCGAATACGATGCTGAAGGGCCCCTAGCCCATCGGAGGCATGCCGCCCATCCCACCACCGCCCCCTGGCGGCATGGGTGGGGCCTTCATCTTGGTTGCGGCGATTACATCGTCGATTCTCAGCAACATCGAAGCTGCCTCGGTCGCTGCTCGGAGGATCTGCAGTTTCACGGCAAGCGGTTCGACAACCGACTTCGCGTACACGTCGACGACCTTCCCACTCAAGGCATCGATGCCGTACCACTTGTCCCCCTTCCCGTGTCTCGCCCTGAGCTCCACCTGGGTGTCGATGGAATCCATGCCTGCGTTCTCTGCGAGGGTCAGCGGGATGGACTCCATGGCGTCAGCGAACTTGAGTGCAGCCAGCTGCTTCCTTCCGGAGAGCTTCTGAGCCCAGGCCCTCACCTGGACCGAGACTTCTTCCTCTGGCGCGCCGCCCCCTGCGACGATTGCCGGTAGCTCCACCACGTCCTTGGTGACCATGAGCGCATCATGTAGCGCTCTCTCGGCTTCGTCCACGATGCGCTGTGTCCCGCCACGGATCAGGATTGTGACCGCCTTCGGGTTCTTGCACCCCTCGATGAAGACCCACTTGTCGTCTTCCAGCTTCCTCTCCTCCGCGAGTTTGGCGTATCCGAGGTCCTTTTCTGTCAGGTCGTCGAGGTTTGTGACTATCCTGGCCCCTGTAGCCTTCGCCAGCTTCGACATGTCGCTTTCCTTTACCCTCCTCACCGCAAGTATGCCTGCTTTGGCTAGGAAGGTCTGGGCCATGTCATCGATCCCCTTTTGGCAGATGAGGACATTGGCACCGGCGTCCTTGACCTTGCCTACCATCCCCCTGAGGATGCTTGTCTCCTCGTCCATGAACTGCTGCATCTGCTGAGGGTCGTTGATCCTTATCTCAGCGGTGAACTCTGTCTTCTCGATCTCGAGTGCTGAGTTCACCAGTGCGATTTTCGCTTCTTCAATCCGCTTGGGCATCCCGGAGTGGACGACCTCCTTGTCGAGCACGATCCCTTTGATGAGGCCGGAGTCGGTGATGGCCCCGCCAGGCTTCTTCTCGACCTTCACATTGTCGATGTCAACCTTGAAGCCGCCCTCGGCCTTCTCCGCGATGAAGAGAATCGCGTCGACGACGACAGTCGACAGATATGGCGCATCCCCGCTTACCAGTTTGGTGACCATGCTGGTGTTTGCCACCTTCAGCAGGTCGGGCCTGCCCGTAGGGTCGATCTTCTCCGCTGCCTCCTCCAGAACCTTCTGAGCTTTTTCCGCGGCATCATAGTACCCGTCCACTATGACTATGGGATGCACTTCATTGCTGATCAGCTCCTCTGCCTTCTCGAGCAGTGCTCCGGCCAGAATCACTGCGGAGGTCGTCCCGTCTCCCACTTCGTTGTCGGTTGCCTTGCTGATCTCCACCATCATCTTCGCCGCCGGGTGCTGGATGTCGAGCTCCTTCAGCATCGTCGCGCCGTCGTTGGTAATCGTCACGTCCCCCATCGAATCGACCAGCATCTTGTCCATCCCGCGGGGACCAAGAGACGTTCTCACGACCTCGGCGATGAGCTTCGCCGCGCTGATGTTGTTCTTCTGGGCCTCCCTCCCTCGAGATTCTTCAGAACCCTCCTTCAGGATTATGTACTGTTGTCCCCTGGTTGACATATGAATCGATAGCTATACAACCCCTTGTTGTATATAAGGGTTGGTAATGTGAAAGCTCGGCTTTCTTATTCTGCGACGGACACGCACCTGAACCGCCAAGTGCCCGGCCAGGGCGCCACATGTTGTATTACGGTAGGAACCACAAACTCGGTCCTTGATACCGACCCGCGCCACTGAGCAAGGAACGACGTTGTTATCGATTTGAATCCGGAAGGGAAGCTCCCGGCTGCCGCAGACTAGGCTTGCGACCACATTGTACAGTTGGAACAGAGCCTCTTGGTTTCGTCCAAGGCCCTTCCGCAGTTCAGACAACGGCGTTTTGGATTGAACCGGCTGCTCAGCGCATTCAGCTGTTTGTTTGTATTCACGTAATTCAACTGGCACAATTTATGCTACGCATTATATAAGGGCCGAGTATTTTTTGCGTTCAGACGCAGTCGAACAGAGGTCTTTTTGTGTCCCGGAAGGAGTAACCATCCAGTGGTCAGAATCGAGTCCGAGTACAGCGGTCCATGGTTGGCTGACGCTAAAGGCCTCCAAGAAGGCCCGGTAGGTTAGCCGTACACTCCGCTCC
>JAJYVK010000507.1 GCA_021792075.1 Actinomycetes bacterium
GGTTCCGGCGGAGTCTTTGGACCAGGTATGGTGATCGGCTCATTCACCGGGCTGGCTGTGTGGCACGTGCTTCAGCCTTGGGCTCCTGGTGTCGGGGCGGATCCCGCCGCATTCGTAGTCGTGGGGATGATGGCGGTGTTCGGAGGCATCTCTCGCGCGCCGATAGCGGTGATGCTCATGGTGGGAGAGATGACCGGAAACATGAGCCTGCTGGCGCCGGCAATGGTGGCGGTGGCGATCGCATGGTTCATCGTTGCACGTTCTGATGACAGCATCTATCGCTCGCAACTGCGCACAAAGGCTGACTCTCCAGCGAGGAGGCTGACATTTGGGTTGCCTCTTTTGACAACTCTCAAGGTATCCGATGTAGTTCGCCCGGCAGTTGTTGTATTGCGAGGTCACCCCGATCTCAGAGATGCTCTCAATATGCTCAAGGATGCCGGTTTGCCAGGCGCTCCGGTAACCGACGAGAACGGACTCTACGTGGGGGTAGTCACTACCAGTCGTCTCGAAGAGATGGTTTCCGCCGGCGGAGAGGGCCGATTTGATGCAGCAGTCGACACAGCCGCGGCACCTTTGCCTGTATCTGCCAAAGTGGAGCTTGCTTTGGAGATTCTGTTCCAGTCAGGGATGGCGTGGGTACCTGTCATCGAAGAGAATAGGAGCCTGGCGGGGGTGCTCTCCGTCAGCGATCTGGTGCGAGGCTACAACAAGGCTCTCGACTCGAGGTCGGGTTACGCCTATAACTTGACCGCTCATGCGCTGGCCATCGAGTCCAGGGTTGGAAAAGGCTCATTGGTCGCGGGACACCATGTCCGTGACGCAGGGCTGCCTCCTGGATGCGTGCTGGTTTGGATACAGCACAACGGGGTTCGAGCCAATGCGCAAGGGAGCACCGAGATTCACGAAGGCGATCTGGTGAGCGCAATAGTCGCCGCCGATCAAGCTCGTGAATTTCGCAGAATGATGCGCGCAGGCGTGGAAGCCCCCGGACCAGCCGATTAACATGCAGCTCTCCTAGCCCGGGTAGCTTCTAGAGTTCACCGCGTAAAGGTCATCGACCACATGGCATCTTTGTGGCGGTTATGAATTGGGGAAGATCGCCGCCTTTACCTCGGTCATCGCCTTCATGCCATTGAATGCGTCTGCAACATTCTCCAGAGCGTAGGTGCCGGTAATTAGCTCTTCGAAGGGAAACTTTCCCTGCTTTAGGAACTGGAGCGCTTCGTAGAAGTGCCTTCCCGCTCCAGAGCGCACGCCGATGATGTTCAGCATCTTCACGCTTACCGCCCTTGGGGAGACGCCGATGTCGTGGGTGCCCCCACCCTCACCGATCGAGAGGTAACGGCCTCCCGCGCGGACCATTTCGAGCCCTTCGGGAACAGCGACATTGCCGGCGCACTGGATCACTACATCTGCTCCGATCCCGCCAGTCTGTTCCGTCACCCACTTGATCCTCTCGTTCCGATCGGGGACCTCGTCAATGTTGAGCGTTGCGTCGGCCCCCCACTCCTTTGCGACCGCGACTCTGGTTGCGGGTGCGCCTATTGAGAGCACCCTCTTGAAGCCACGGCTTTTGGCTACCGCCAGGGCATAAAGCCCTACAGGTCCGGTTCCCTGCACCACCGCTGTCTCGTGTGCAGGAACTCTGCCAAGGCGCTCGAAGCCGTGCATTATGGTCCGCAGAGCGCATGCAGCGGAAGCCGCCAACTCGCTCGACACCTGGTCTGGAACCTTTATTACAGATGACCGTGGGGGGACATACTGGTGGGTGGCGCAGCCGCCGAGTAGATGGGGGTAGACAGCGACGGGCTCTCTTCCGAAGCGCAGCGCATTGGGGCACATGGTCGGCTGATTGGCTACGCTGCAGTAGAAGCACTCCCCGCAGAAGGGGTAGGCCCAGATCACTCTGTCGCCGATCTCAACCGGCTCGCCCGTGACGTCTGAATGGTCCCCCGATTTGGCGACGATGATTCCGCAGGATTCGTGACCTGGTATATACGGCATCGACTTGGCTGCTGAATGCCAGAGGTGGATGTCGGTTCCGCACAATGTGGCGGCCTGGATCTCAGCCAACATTGCACGAGGTTCGAGCTTTGGAATCTCGACTTTGGATATCTCCGGCTTCTGATCCACGCCCGTCATGAGGGCTACTGTGGCTTCATTGGGAACTGACATTTCAGGCTCTCCTTTGTAGGGACTGGAATCTGTGTAGCGATTTACTAAAGTTGATGCTTGCTAATTTCCGCCGCCGACGAGCGAGATCGGGTTGGCGTGCGACATAAGTTTTATCTCCTCGGCACTTACTCCAAGGTCGAGCAGGATGCCAAAATACATCTGAAGCTCGTCGGGCTCGGGGAGGCTGGCCGGGCCGAATACATCGGTAGTGAGTACGCAGCTTTGCGGCCCTAGTCTCTGGATCCATTCGACTATCTTTTGCGGCTTGATCCTCTGTGACTTGGGCATCGTTCCATGGAGTGTCCACTCGATGAAGGCACCGCATCGCGCAGCTTCGATGATCTCCTCGTCGCTTGCTCCGACTGAATTGCTGTCCGGATGGGTTATGACCAGTCTTGTGAAGCCGATTCGATCCGCTTCCTGGGCGAGCGCGACGACGCGCCGCCCGACGA
>JAJYVK010000508.1 GCA_021792075.1 Actinomycetes bacterium
CACACCTTTCAGGCCTCTAGCTGTCGATCCAATTTCTGAAAGCAATCTGTGGGTATTGGGAGGGATCACACTGCCTACCACCAATAATCCGACAAAGAATGTCTACCAAATGGAGTGGAACCTTTATAACTCAAGCAACGGAGGGAAATCCTGGAATGAGTTTGTCGCAAATTGGTTGTCCCCTGGCGGGGTTGATTTCCTGAATGCTCAAGAGGGTTATGTATGGGCCGGTAATTATCTCTATCACACCACTAACGGCGGACACTCATTTGTTCGCTACACGTTGCCGTCCACCTTCGCGAACCAGGGCATGTTATCGATGGCATTTACGGCGGGTGGAAACGGCTGGGCTCTAGGTAATTCCCAATATCCCATCTATCGAACTTCCAACAGTGGGGGGACTTGGGGACTTATCCCATGACATTTGAACCGATTGCAGACCAACCTTTGCAGTTTCACCGGGGATTCGATGGGATTGTAACGAGTGCTTAGAGAGTGGTGAAAATGGGGCTATTCTGCGATGAGATGAAAAGGGGCTGTTGCGGTGCCAGTGAATAAAAAAATATGTTCACTGAAACTTTATTTTCTGCTGCTATTAGTTCCAGGCGTTATGATCTCTGGCTGTGGAAATATGGCTACCTCCAGTAAAGCTGGATTACCCGGCAGTGGTTCGGTTTCAAATACTTTATATGTCCAAAAGGTTGCCTTGGGAAACCTTTCAATATCGCCCATCCAAAAAGGTAATGCAAACGCAAAGTCGAATATATCCTGGAGTGAGGCAGAGTCAATATTTAAAGCAGCTTCGGCTGTCCAGGGTAGCCATCAGATTGCCATCTTGGGATACGGGTTAGCGACGATCCGCTCTATCACACTGCCTCATGGGTTACCTGCAATTGCTGGTACGCCCGCTTGGATTGGTATTACATGGGGAGGTACAACTAGCTGTCCAGGTCAGAGCGTTTCCTCTCAGAAAGCAAGCCCAAATACGCAAACTGGCCAGATATACACGGCAGTGATTATTTATGGTAATTCAAAGAGCAATTCGGTGGCTTATAAGAATCGAGGTCCGCTTTCCTGCGCAGGCAAAGTTGTAGGGCCAACTATTGAGCCCCTTAGCGTGGTGGAGTCAGTTAATTGGCAGGAACTGAGCGGCTCCACTAGTCGCAAGCTTTCCATTAAGTATGGCTCAAGCTCCTGCGAGAAGCTATTTTCGGCCGCTGCTAATGGCAATATGAAGACTGGAAACTTTCAAGTTTCGATAGAGGTGGTCAAGCCAATAAACGTTTCGGGTTGTATTGCTGATCAGAAAACGACAGAAGTTAGATTATTTCCTGCGGGCCAACGTGGAATAGGTGACTTTCCTTCGCATACACAGGTATCTCATGGTCCGGTTGGACTAATAAGCGTGTTGCAAGTCCCCAAGGTCTATGGAAGTTGACCCATATCGTGTTCAGTTGTTGTAATGCCAGCGAACCTAATATGTCGAATTTTTTATACGGAATGAAGTCAAGCCTCTCTGGCAGTGAAACATGGAATGATTCGGTAAATATTATAGAGAAAACATTAGAAAAGGGGCTTCTCGCAAAAGCGTGGCAAAGTGAAGCTCTTGCTATTTCGGTTGACATCTTGAAGCAACCTATTTGACGAAATTACTCAGTATTTTCTGAAGAGCTATCGGTGAAACGACACCTCTAATTTTTATGTGTTTTATAGAACTGCGTAAGGTGTGGTCACCTTTGAGTCGAAGCTGTCTCAAATGCGGGAATGCAATGGTCCGGAGGTACATTGTTCGCCTCCTATTGGGTGATTGATTACTAAAATTCAGAGGAGGTAAGCGATGCGTTTGAAGATTTTTTCAGAGTCGCGGCAACGTAGGATCCTTGTCTCGTCCGTACTCATTGTTGCAGTATTGGGATCACTGTCAGGGTTATATTTAGCCAGTGGAACATCACATTTGCCTTCTGCCGTTGCCAGTGCGAGCGTTGTTAGCCCATCTACGAAGACAAATCAACTGGTAGGGGGGGCAGATCGGGGAGCTTATAACGGATGCGTATTCCAAACTGCCAAGTGTCAATGACGATGTAGCACTACTAAATTCAAGAGGTTTGAGTGGCGCGGTCGCTGGCTCACCACTCTCCATGTTGGGACTAGCCCAAAGGATGGACAGCTTTGAACGCAATGCCCTACAGGCAAAGGTGGTTTCCGAGTTGCGATCCGCCACCCCCGATGAAAGTGTTGGGTCAGTGGAGTCGTCCGGAATCAATTCGATCGTTTCCGAGCAAGACGCCTTTCTTGAGCAGTCTCTCTCGTACACGGTTCTCGACTTTATGGTGTTAGCACAAGCGAAAGCTGTAAATCAGGAAGTTCCGTATTCTCAAGCTCAGTTACAAGCCGAGAAGAACTATGCAGACTATTTGAAGTCAGGCTCGCCACCCCTACGACACCTACATGGGGAGACTGTCAAGGAGATGTTCGTCTCACCCAACTCAATCAAAGCACTACAAGTTGCTCTCACTATTACGAAAATGGAGAATGAGATAGGCGGTCCTCCTTACGGTCCTAAGGGACCGAACAATCGAAGGCCTGGACTTGTTGCTTGGATGACAGCAAACTTGAATAAG
>JAJYVK010000509.1 GCA_021792075.1 Actinomycetes bacterium
CCCGATAAAAGCATTCTCCCATTCCGAGGTGCCGATAACACAAGTGAAACCAAGAGCCCTTAATACCTCATGCCCTTGTTTGGGTCAGAATTCATTTTGCGACGATTTCTACGCTCCAACCAACTGGCGACCACTGATTTGAAGCCTGGAACCGGTTCTGACGGAGTTGATCTGTGGATTCAGGTTTAGTGCACGCTCAATAGCGACTGTATCGGAAAAACTGCATCGGTTATTCCGCACTCAATTAGCTGTGCAAACTTCCAGGCATAAAACCCCGTATTGCCAAAGTGGGAGTATCTAAGTTGCCCTGGGTTACTATTTGCCCATGTAAAGAACTTAGAAGTTCTTACAACGACCGCACTTCTAAGCTTCCTATTTCCATGTCGATCACAAATTACATACCCCTGGACCAGATATGTGGGGGTTATGACACCTTCTAGGATCCTGCCGTTATGCCACCTCTCGGCCAGACACCTATATTGTGACACGCTCATGGTCAAGGTATCGTAGGTTCCCCTAGTCATTCGCAGTCCAATCCCCAGTACCTCACTGCCTGGGGTAGTAGTAACCAGATAGTCAATCTTTGCACTTGCGTCTAGAACATCGGAAAGCTGAGAACCTTGTCCTTCTACTTGAGTGATCGTACTTCCAAGGAACAATGTGTCAAGAACCGGACGTATAAGGTCTGCATCACCTATAGATTGCTGGAGTCTTTCTTCAAAGGTGGTAGGTCTGAAGCTGGACAGTCCCTGAGACGAATCCGCTTCGGAACCTGGTTCTTGCAACTCTAGCGGACCACTGCATTTGCGAAACTGGAACTGGCTGTCTAGTTCTTCTTCCCAGTTCGGACCAAACGGACCGAAGTCGTTATTTTGGCTACTGTCGCATCTGTCGCTATTACCATATTCCATGGTGAGACCTCCTGGTTAGGTCTTGCCCGGCCTCAAGATGCTGGAACATCTTGAGGCCACTTTTAGTACTACCAATTTTACCGGGGATCTCTTATTTATAGAATTTCGTATCAAAAAACCTAAGAATTTCGGAACAACTTAAAAGTTGACTTGAGTTGACGTTGGCTCTAAAATCCATGCGGCGCAAAGCTGAGCCGTTCGCTAAATAAGATAACTATTAGCAATTAGCCCAAATCATGCTTCGGCACTCTTCTTGAGCGCTTCGATGTGGGAACGATGATGCCTTCTAAAATTTCATTAGCGCCAATTTTTTGTACTTAGTGAGTTTTGGTAGTGATACATCATTATGTTTGGGTCAGCACATCGACTTTACGGCTCTCATGGCATAGATGTGGGTCCCAAGGGTTACATAACGGTTCAGAGTGTAAATTCGACGCGAGCGCGGTCGAGGACGTCTCCTGTAATTCGGAGCTATACGTGAAAGTTGTGTTTGGAGTCTTTAGGGATTGGCTGGGAATTCTGGTCTGAATGGATTGATGGGGCGGGACCTCCTGCTGAAATGTCATTAGCGAATCAATCTCAAAAAGGAGATCCCAACCTAATGACAATGCTAACCCCCGATTTCTCGTCCAAACACGTCGAAATCGAACCTTCTTCGTTACCAGTATCTGATTCCATTACAGAACTACTGCGTAGTCATGCCAAACACTTGATTGCCGAGGCTTTAGAAGCCGAGGTGCGCGCTGTAATTGGCGAGCTTCGGCAAAGTGGTGCCGAAGTTGTGCGCAACGGTTACCTGCCGGAACGAAAGATCACATCCGCCATTGGCGATGTCGAAGTCAAAGTTCCTCGCATTCGTTCAAAAGATGGCCAATCGGTGAACTTCACGTCTACCTTGGTGCCGAGGTACCTGAGGCGTTCAAAATCCATTTCAGCTTGGGCAGCATATGCCTACCTGAAAGGAATCTCAGAGCGGGATATGGCCTCTGTACTTGAGGTGGTGCTCGGTGAAGGGGCCAAGAAGCTGACTCCATCGGTTGTATCAGATCTGAAAAAGTCCTGGAAGGATGAGTTCGACAACTGGAAGAAAAGGGATCTCTCCGGGACAAGGTTCAGCTATATCTATGCGGACGGAATTTACCAATCCATCCGGGGGGACAACCCCAAGATCTGCGTGCTGGTGATAGTAGCCGTAGATGCAGATGGGAGAAAGCACCTGGTCGCACTTGAGGACGGAGTGAGAGAGTCTACCCAATCCTGGAGGGAGGTGTTGCTGGATCTAAAGTCGAGAGGAATGTCTGCACCGTTTCTTGCTATAGGAGACGGTGCAATGGGCTTCTGGGCAGCCCTGGCGGAGATCTTTCCGGGCACCACGCATCAGCGGTGTTGGATGCATAAAACTGGAAACATACTGAACTACCTGCCGAAGTCGCTCCAATCCAAGGCCAAGTCCGACATTCAGGCGATCTGGATGGCAGAGTCCAAAGACGAAGCTGTAAAGGCGATCTTGGTCTTCCAAGACAAGTACCAGGCCAAATACGAACGGGCAGTCCACTGCCTCGAAAAGGACCGGGAAGAGCTGCTCAGTTTCTACGACTTCCCTGCCGAGCACTGGTGTCATTATGTTGAAACCGCGATTATGTTATGCCGCCTCCTAAAACCCCTTGTTTCGCCGGGAATCGGCTGAATCTTCTTAACATAATCG
>JAJYVK010000510.1 GCA_021792075.1 Actinomycetes bacterium
TAAAGCTATCGCCTTTCGATGAAAACTCCTCCTCTATTGCTTCCACCAATTCAATTAAAGCAAGAGAATCAGCATTTAGATCGTCAGCGAACGAACTCGCCTCTCCGATCCCTGCTGGATCGATCTCCATAATGTCAGCAAGATGATTCCTGATAATTTCGAAGACTTCGTTTCGAGTCAATTGATTTCTCCCAAAATCTGCTCCTTGGGCAGCACCACTAAAAATCATTACCACGAGCCGGTAAAATCACTGCAATTTGATAGACCATCGATCCCATCTGAAGATCCCGTAAAAATTCCGTCATTCCTCGACAGACGCCGCAGCAATTCCGGTAGAAAGCTTGCCCACCAAATCGTGATCCACCAGCACCGATGTCGTTCTGATTGCGTGAAAAATCGCATTTGCTGAGGACGATCCATGCGAGATCACACAGACCCCGTTTACTCCGAGCAACATTGCCCCACCATATGAGTCCGGATCGAGCGCCGACCACAGATCCAATAGTTTGGGAAATGCCATGTCAAAGACCTGGGCCCCATCTTCTCCGCCTTTGAGCGCACCCACGACTGCCTTTGCCACAGCGCGAACTCCACCTTCGAGCGTTTTTAGGACGACATTTCCAGTGAAGCCGTCTGTGACGACGACGTCAACGCGGTCTGACATAACATCCCTGCCCTCGACATTGCCAATGAATGTAATCCCATCAACCTTTTCGAGAAGCCGGTGGGCCTCTTTCACAAGGGTGTTCCCCTTGGATTTCTCCTCCCCAATCGACATGATCCCGACCTTGGGATCCGCAATGTCGAATGCCTCACGAGCAAAGATGGACCCCATCTGGCCGAACTGCGCCAACCACGCAGGCAGGCAATCTGAATTGGCGCCGGAATCGAGCAGAACTGTAGGCGTAGATCCAGGAACCGGAATGGTCGTTGCAATCGCCGGTCGCGCAACTCCACGAATTCTGCCCATCTTGAGAAGGGCAGAGGCCATAGCTGCTCCTGTGTTTCCGGCCGAGATCATAGCCGAAGCCTGCTTGTCCCTGACCAACTCGGCACATCTGACCAAAGACGAATCCCGCTTCGATCTTACGGAGGAAGCGGGATCTTCGTCCATCGCTATAATTTCAGAGGCTTCAACAACCTCGAAATCACCGAGCCTCTCCAGCGTCTCGGCTCGGCCAACCATTATGACCGGTACCGAAAGCTCATCGCGAGCCCTCCTCGCGCCTTCAATTACCACGTCTGGAGCGTTGTCCCCGCCCTCCACGTCTAGCGCAATTGGTAGCACTTCTACCCTACTTGGACGGCCTGGCGGCCGTGATACCATCCGCAAGCAGGGCAAACAACGTGTGGTTGCTTCGAAGCGTTACATTGAGGACATACACTGCGCGATGGCAGCTTAAGAGACCAAGCCGATGCTCGCTTCGACCTGGTTTTCGCCTTCGAAGTCTTCCTCTTTGGAACCGCCATCTTATCTCTCTCTCAAAACTCTCTGGATCCTATGAATTCTTAGAATTCGATGGACATATTATACGTGCACGAAAACGTGCGCAGTCGCGTCAAGCGAATCCGGAAATATCAGAGCTATATCCTAACGGTCCTTATCGACCAAAACGTCAAGAGCGCTCCATCTCGGATCTATTGCGACGCTGTCGCAGCCGCACGACCCCAGATTCAGATCCGCTCCACAGCTGACACAGAGCCCTTTGCACTCCTCTCGGCACAACGGAGCCAGTGGCAGCTCCAACAGTACCTGGTCCTTGACCATCTCCTGAAGGTCGATCACATCTCCAGTATAAGGATATATCTCGCCTTCAAAAAGCTGGGGCGAATCAGGCTCGACTCTCTCGAAAAGCTCTCGGACAAAAACTTCGAGCGATCCAGAGGCCGGTCCAAGGCAACGTCTGCACTCGCCCTTCCACTTGGTTGAAATTGTACCTGTTATCATTATCCCGCCATGGACAGATTCGGCGGTACCAACTGCGGTTATTTCTTCGTCGTCATCCACGTATGACGAAACCACTTTAAGGTCTGGAATGGTGCCGCTGAACTCAAAGCTGATAACCGTGCCGGGATCTTTTCGCAAACGCGTGATCCCCATGGCAAAAAGATGTCTTGAACTCATTCGAAATCCTGATCAAAAAAGGAACTTGTATCCAACTCGGCAGCATCGGATTGACCCAGAGGGTCGTCGGGATCAAAGGGATCGTCCACCGCTGGAGCGAGCTTCGATCTCCCCGCTTTGACCGATCTTTGAATTGCCTCAAGTGCAATTTCAAAACCAGCCAGTTTCTGGTCCACGAAATCCTGGGCAGAGTATTTAAGTCTGGCTGCCTCTTCTTTGGCTGCTTGAATCATTCTACTGGCACTTTGGTTTGCCTGTCGCACTATCTCAGTTCTAGCCACGAGACGCTCCGCCTTAGCGGTTGCTGCGGCGATGATCTCATCGGCCTCGAATCGAGCCTTCTCCGCGATCTCATGCCTCTCTCTAAGTATCAGCTGTGCATTGCGAATTTCAACCGGTAACGCGTCCAGTGCCGCATCGACCAGGAACAGAATCTCATCCCGCGGCACGAGCACCGACGCCGAAAGGGGCA
>JAJYVK010000511.1 GCA_021792075.1 Actinomycetes bacterium
GATCGGCCGATGTGCCGGGGGGAACACTTGGCTTCAATCCATCTATGACTGGATTCCCTGGTTCTGGAGTGCCGTCCTACAAACCTCGTGAGGGACTTGATGGACTGTTAGAAGTGGGGCTATGGCTTACGGCCCATCCGCCGTATCCTACTGCGGAACCGAAGGCTAACACGTTGACGATGACGGATACATGGCCGCTAACAGTGGGTACCGGAATCATGTGCTCCAGCGACCAGGAGGAGATCTGGGATGCTTTCAATGTAGGGTACCGTCCGGAGATGATGATAAATCTGGGGGCAAATCCGGTCCTTACCGTAGGCAACCCTGAAACAGCGATAGAAGCCCTAAAAAAGATACCATTCATGGTCTCATTTGATCTCTTTATCACTGAGTTCTCCGATCTCTGCGACATCATTCTCCCAGACACTGAGTATCTTGAACGCTTTGATGTGGCACCACAATTCCCGCCACTCCATGATCACCCCGCAGGAGAAGGAGACTGGGGATGGCCAATCCGGCAACCTATAGTACCCCCGGAAGGAGAGCGTCGTGATTTCCAGGAAGTAATGCTCGAATGGGCTTATGAATTGGGTTTTGGTGCTAGGTATCACAAGGTGTTAAATCAACGCTACATGATGCGCGAGCCATGGGTCTTGGAGCCAGATAAGAGATATACCTGGCAAGACATTTGCGATCGTCGACTCAAGAGTGTGTTCGGTGAGCAGCATAGTTTGGACTGGTTTCAGGAACACGGGGTAATGCGTTGGCCAAAGACTGTACAGGAAGTGTACTGGAGGAAATTTACAACCGGAAGGGTGCCTCTTTATTATGAAGAATTAAAGTCAGTGGGTGAAAAGCAAAGGGCACTCTTTGAAAAGCACAACTTTGCGCATCGGGTGGACTGGTCTCGGTGGGAACCATTGCCCGAGTGGACTCCCTGCACGGTCGACGACGGACTTCATCCCGAATTTGATCTCACTGCCTTTTATTATCGCGACGTATTACATACCAACTCCTTCACATATGAAAACCCATGGCTAAATGAGGTAGCAGAACGACATCCACTGAGCTACACGATTGCCATCAATGCTACAACTGCTAATAAGAAGGGCCTAAAAAGTGGTGACAAGGTGGTCCTTGAGACAATCGGAGGAAGAAGAGCTGTTGGGCGAGTAGCCCTTACAGATACTATTCATCCGGAAGCAGTTGGGGTTGGGGGTTGTGGCGGACACTTCACTAAAGGCCAACCTATAGCCGAGAGTAAAGGGGTCCGGTTCAATGAACTACTTGAGATTGACCTTGAACATATGGATCCGGTCAATTTGAATTTGGATACTTGTGCGAGAATAAAGATCTTCAAGGAAACTTTGCAGTAAGGCTGTACCCCGCCAGTATCACTGATCTTGTGATCCAGGAAATCAGGACAGACTGAATGACCCATTACAGAGGAACGAGAGCTCGGTTTGATGTTGGTCAATACCACAATCAGGAAATGAGAACTAAGGAGGGCACCACATGTCAAATAGCGCATCAATATCATTTTCCTTATCGTTAAGTTTCCTAGTCTATTTATGGTTAGCGTTAAGAAACTCGCTTGTTCCACTCAAATGGAATCAGCCTTGTCCTCGGTCGTGTCGGCTGAAGGCAGCTAAGCGCGACAGATCGACACAAGTGACGAGAGAATTCACATCGACCGCTCGATAAAAAGGGGGAGCAATCGAAATGAGATTGAAATTAAAAGTCTACACTTTCACGGTAGCTATAGGCTTAATCGCGTCAGCTTGCGGGAGTGCGACTAGCGCAAACTCCTCGGCAAGTGTAACTACGTCAAGTACCTCATTGGTAACACTAGCCAAGACTCTATTCCCTCAAGGCATAACCCTTGTGTCGAATGTACCGCCAGGAGGACCGAGTTATACTTCCGGCAGTTTGCTTCAGCCGTTCCTCCAGTCAGCTCTGAATGTACCCGTCATGGTGCGGCCCGTCTTAGGAGGAGGAGGAAATACCGCAGCCCAGTATGTATATAATAGTCCTCCGAACTCTGGGGTCTTGATGATGACGTATATACCGCAGTTGACGATTGGTGAACTCGTCGGCAACGGTGCTTATAAGACTCTCGACTATACTCCTTTGGCTGGCCTCTTTGGCAACGACACTTCAATATACGTTTCAAAATACGGATCATCATACAAGGACTTTGCAAGCTTGCAAAATAGCAAGACCACAGTAACTATCGGCGTATTTGGTGTTAAAACATCTGCTGGGTGGATGAGTGCGCAGTTCCTCTCGAAGGTGAATCATATAAACTTAGCTACTGTACCTTTTGCCAATGCTGCACAATCCGTCGATGGCGTATTGAGTGGAGCTGTTGATCTAGCGTCGGTGACCAAAGCCCAAGCCCTTCCACTGATTGTGGCAAAGCGGGTGCAACCGGTGCTGGAATTTGCGCCTAAGACACTTTCATACCTGCCAGGGACTCAGTCGATAGCACAGGTTGGCTCTTCTAGTGAAGCCTTCTTGAACATTTTGGGACTGGATCGACCACCGAACATGTCCCCCACAGCTGTTCAAGTTTTGACTCAGGCTCTTTCTCTT
>JAJYVK010000512.1 GCA_021792075.1 Actinomycetes bacterium
GTGGGAATGCATCCTAGCTGGAGAGGGTGATTCAGTCAGGAGATGCCTTGGGTATTCTTGGGGGACCGATAGAGCAGTGCCGAAAATTTCTACTTGATGCGCAGCTGCACATTGCAGATGCGCTCAATGGACCGAAAGAGATGCTATGAAGATCGATGCTTTTTGCCATATAATGCCTCGCAAATACTATGACCGTTTTTTTGAGCTCGGTGAGACCAAAGAGGCTGCCAACCTGCGCAAGAGGGTAGCCAACATACCGTCGATGGTGGATCTGGACATCCGGTTCAGGCAGATGGATGAATTCGGCGAGTACCGCCAGATCGTCAACCTCGCGGCGCCTCCGGTCGAGGATCTGGGCTCGCCGGCGCTATCGAAAGAGATGGCAAGGCTGGCAAATGAGTCCTTGGCTGAAATGGTATCTGACCATCCTGACCGCTTTGCGGGCTTTTTTGCAGCTGCCCCGCTAGACGATCCTGAGGCTGGCATCAAGGAGTACAACTACGCCATGGACCAACTTGGTGCTCTCGGGGCGCAGATTTACACCCATGTGCATGGCAAGCCGATGGACCTCGAGGAGTTCGAGCCTTTTTGGGAGAACGCCGCCAAAAGCGGTGGAATCATCCAGGTGCACCCTGCAAGAAACTCCAGCTGGCCCGATTACCCGACTGAGACACGTTCGCTCTATGAGATCTGGTGGACCCTGGGCTGGGAGTACGACCTTTCGGTTTTCCAGGCCAGGCTGGTCTTTAGCGGAGTGCTGGAGCGTCACCCTGACCTGAAACTTTTGATACACCATGGTGGATCCATGATTCCCCACTTTGCAGGGCGCGTTGGGCCGGGCTGGGATCAGCTTGGAGCGCGTACTCCTGAAGACCAGAAGGCCGATATAGAGCACTACCCGCTCTCCAAGCGACCCATCGAGTACTTCAAGATGATGTACGCGGACACCGCAATGTTCGGTGCGGCTCATGCACTTAGATGCAGCATCGACTTCTACGGCGCGGACCATGTTTTATTTGCTTCTGACTCGCCATTCGATCCTGAGAAAGGGCCTGGCTACATCAGAGCGACCATCGCCAACATGGAAGAGATCGGTCTTTCTTCCTCTGAGAAGGAAGCCATCTATGAAGGGAACGTTTCCCGTCTTCTGGGACTAAAGGTCAGCTGATCTGAGGGTGAAGACCGTGGGCCGGAACCTAGGCTCACGGACTTCTTATCCAGCGCTGCACCAACTCGGGGCAAATCCGGGTGCGGTGGCCCTTTGAGGGAGCTCTATAGCCTATGACGAGATTACTTGTTTGGCTCTGTACAACCCTGTCCAGTTGAATCTATTTTTCGGGAGCTTTTTCTTGGAACCTGTTGAATTGACTGTTGCGATGACTCATTACGACCAGATGTCTGACCTCGTATCCGGCAAAGTCCAGGCCGAAGGCATACGGCTTCGCTGCTTGGATTTCAAGGTTGAGGAGATCTTCTACCGTTTTGAACTGTTCCGTGAATGGGAGGTCTCCGAGATGTCGATGGCAACCTACATCTCACTTGTTTCTCGAGGGGACACGACCATGGTCGGATTGCCCGTATTTCCCTCGAGGGTCTTCCGGCACTCCTCTTTCTATGTGAGGTCGGGTGAGATCTCCGCTCCGGAGGATTTGGCGGGAAAGAGGATTGGCGTACCAGAATGGGCCATGACCGCAGCAATCTATGCGCGTGCGCTTTTGACCCACGAGTGGGGGGTGCCGCTCGAGGCGGTCGAATGGTTTCAAGCAGGTGTAAATCAGGCCGGAAGAAATGAAAAAGTCCCGCTTGCCTTGCCCAAGGGCGTCAAGCTTACCCATGTTCAGGACCGCAGTCTGGATGAGATGTTGCTTAGCGGAGATATTGACGCGATAATCAGCGCGCACGCCCCTACCAGCTTCGAGAGAAAAGACCCAAGGATCGCGAGGCTTTTCCACGACACTTTAGAGATGGAAATGGAGTATGCAAGGCGGACAGGAGTCATACCGATCATGCACCTCATGGTTATCAAGCGCGAGACTGCTGAGACTTATCCGTGGGTGGCGAGGAATCTGTTCACCGCCTTTGATGAATCGAGGGCAAGGAGTGTCGCGCGCCTTGCCGTTGCGCCCGCAGGACCGGCGAGCAGGGTTCCGCTGTTGTGGATTGATGAGGCACTGAGGAAGACAAAAGAGGCGTTCGGGGGCCTGCTCTTTCCTTACGGGGTCGAAGAGAACCGCCAAACCCTTGAGGCTTTCGTCAAATGGTCCTATGAACAGGGCGTTGCACACCGCCTTCTGAGCGTCGAAGAGCTGTTTCCTTCCCAAGTGGGAGCCGGATTTAAAATCTGACGATCGATCGGAGCTTTCGTGGCCTGATCTCGAGGCGTCCCGAGTAATGCAAGAACTCGTGCCGCAACCACGAAGCGATTAGATCAAAGTGCCTGTCGCCGGTGCATGAGCGCTGCATAGTAACGTTTCGGGATCCGAAGCCAGCACCTCCATTCCCAGATCCGCTCCACAGGCATCACATCTGCCGTAGGTGTTGGAGTCGATCTTGCGGACCAAAGTCTGCAGCCGGGCCAGTTGAGACTCCAAT
>JAJYVK010000513.1 GCA_021792075.1 Actinomycetes bacterium
CTCTGCCACTACCTTGACAAGCCCATCGGTCTCACCGATGATCCTTGCCCTCGAGTTGCCGCCAAACGGATCCTTCTTCACAATAATATCTATTCCGGCTGCCCTGGCGGCATCCTCGGTCAGTCCCGCAAAGGCAACTTCAGGGTGGCAGTAGATGCACCACGGGACTTTCGAATAATCCACCGGGATTACCCGCTCACCGAGAATGTGCTTGATTGCAACTATCGCCTCGGCAAATCCAACGTGTGCGAGTTGAGCAGTTGCGACCAGATCGCCAATCGCATACACACCCTGTTCCGAAGTTCTCATGAACTGGTCGACGGTTACAAATCCACGCTGGTCAACTTCGACCGAAGCGTCGGATCCCAACAGGCCGTCCGAGTTCGGACGTCGTCCAACCGACACTATAACAGCCTCAACTGAGATTGATTGCTGCTCGCCAAAGTGGACGGAGGTGCCGGTTCCAGATGCATTGGGGGTGTGACCCGTTACTGATACTCCAGAGTGGATGTTAATTCCTCGTTTCCTGAACGATTTAGACACCACTTCTGCGACGTCTCTGTCAACACCAGTAAGTATCTGCGGAAGGGCTTCTAGTATGGTCACCTTAGCCCCTAGATCCGCCATCATCGATGCGAACTCACAGCCTATTGCACCACCGCCAATGACGGCGACGCTGGAGGGAAGAGCTTCGAGCAAAAGAACCTCATCCGAGGTCATCACGATCTTCCCGTCCACCTCGAACCCCGGAATCGAACGTGGCACCGAACCAGAAGCCAGTATTACGTTCTGTCCCTCGATGACGCGGCCGTCAGAGACGGCAACCCGCCCATTTCCCAGATACTTGCCGACCCCTTCAATAGTCTCGATCTTTCGACCTTTCATGAGACCGGAAAGACCCTTCCAAAGCTGGTCCACAACCTTCTGCTTGCGAGCCTGAGAGATCGAGAAATCTATCTTGGGCTCGGACGCGGATATTCCAAACTCCGATGCTCCGCTTACTGCCCTGAATGCTGCGGCCGTCTCGAGAAACTCCTTCGCAGGCACGCATCCCCTGTGAAGACAGGTTCCACCCACCTTGTCCTTTTCGACAACTGCAACAGACAGTCCCGCAGAGGCGCCATACAATGCAGCTGCATAGCCGCCAGGACCTCCGCCAATTATCAGGACGTCGTACATTTCAGACGTCGGACTCACCTCCAAGATCATTCATCGCTGGATCAAAGTCCACCAGTTCAGGAAAATAGTCAATAATTTGAATCGTGCTTTTTATGTCAAGATTCACCTTATTCGCGCTCTGAAAGTTCAGGGCAACTTGAAGATCTATTCACTCATGTTGCTATCAGAAAATAAGTGGCGGACGTGAGCGACCTTTTGAAGACCGGCTAGGACCCCGACTCGCCCATCAGGCGAACCAAGTCAAGAGTCACCTTGCAATCTAGCTGAGATCTGTGACCGGCCGAGGGAAGCTTCTGAAACTGATAATTTCCGAACCTGGAGTTCCATGCGCCAACGTAAGCCGAATACTTGACCATCACACAGTCCCACGCGCTTTTGAGTTTAGGGAGGTCGTTCCTGACTGCTTCGTAAAAAAGCATACTCCGATCGAACGAACTGTTGTAGGCAAGCAGCAGCATATCCCGTGTTACCAGTTCCAATTCTGGCCATGCATCCACAATGGACGGAGCTCCACTCACCAATTCATCCGAGATTCCATGTATTGCTGCTACCTCGTCTGGAATAGGGACGCCAGGGTTTATCAGCGTATCGAGTACAAGCTCTCCGCGACCATTCAAAAGGCTGATCTCCACAACCCTGGAGTAGCGAGGATTCAGCCCGGTGGTTTCAGTGTCGATAATGAACCAACCATCAGGATCGTCTAGAAGTCTCCTGCTCCATTCGATCGAACTCATACGATCCAGATGTCTCTTGTCACTGCTTGGCTCGGAAACCATACTCTGACGATAACACGAAGTTATGACATTCGCGCCAAGAATCGGACTCCATGCTAGTTTCTAACCGATGTTGCGCCAGGCTTGAGAGCCACCAGGCAAACAGGCGGAAGCAATCATCTAGAATGGGTCCTTCCACCCACTCAACGACCTTCTCACCTCAGTAGGGAGCTCTATCTCCGATAGCTTCCCTTACGAATTCAGGCCTTTTCTGGTGGAACTGACGTGCCATTTGTCTGAGCAATGCAGGTTCCCTCGATTCGAGCTGAGGCCTCGATCTCTGGACGGCTGCGTGCCCAATACCTAACCCTGACCTATTTAGCTTTGGCAGAGTTCCTTTCCCCAGACTTTAGCTTTGGCCGGGGAACGGTCTCCTTGCTCCCCAAGCTCTTTGGCTTGGGCCAAATATGCCATCTTTTCGAGGCGACCTTTGCGAAATGGATTTGTCGCGCAAACCGATCAAACGTGTTCCGAGTTAACGCCTTAGTTCCTCGCTATACAGCATGGCTAATGGTGAGCGGACCAGTTCCGGCCAGATAAGCTCCTAATTTGAACGGACCGACGCCGAGACTCTCGTCTTCGCCACCATTCCTCTGCCAGAGACGGCTATTCAACCGCCAGCCTTGCCCAATAAG
>JAJYVK010000514.1 GCA_021792075.1 Actinomycetes bacterium
CTTTACCGACACGACGTTTCGCGACGGCCATGCAAGCCTTTGGGCTCAGGGAATGCGTACCGGAATGATGCTCGCTCTAGCCAAAGAAATGGACCAAGCCGGCTTTACAGCAATCGAGGTCATCGCAAACAGCAATTTCAAAAAATGCGTCAGAGAGCTTCGCGAAAATCCCTGGGAGAGGATCCGCATGCTAGCCGACTCCCTCCCCAACACTCCAATGGCCGCCATGGCAGGAGTAGGAGCCCCGGCTCCATTCGGCATGGCCCCGCTGGCCCTTCAGAGACTTTATTTCCAGCGTCTTGCGGCAAATGGCATAAGGCGGCTTCATCTCATGGAAGCAGCCAACGATCTGACCGGTCGCCTGGTTTCGACAGTCTCCTTCGCCCATGAGGCTGGCTTGAAGGTCGTCGTCGCCTTGGTGTTCTCCCTCTCGCCGGTGCACACCGACGAGTACTACGCGCAGAGGGCCAAGCAAGCGGTCGCGCTGGGTGCCGACAAGGTCTATTTGAAAGACCCGGGCGGGCTGTTGACGCCGGAACGGACCAGAACGATCGTGCCTGCCATTTACGAAAATCTAAACGGGATTCCCATGGAGTTTCACACGCACTGCACCACCGGCCTTGGTCCAATGTCCTCACTGGCGGCGGTGGAGGCTGGAGTCGACACGATTCATACCGCGGTGCCACCGCTCGCCAACGGCTCTTCTCAGCCGTCGATCTTCAATGTCACTGCGAATCTGCGAGCGCTCGGCTACGCTACATGCATAGACGAAGTGCCATTGAGGCGTGCCTCTGAGGACCTGATGGCGATTGCCAGCCGAGAGAACTTTCCCATCGGGCTTCCCTTTGAGTATGACTACACCCAATATGTGCACCAGGTCCCCGGCGGGGTGATCTCAAACCTTCACCACCAGCTGCGCCAGCTCGGAGCGGAAAACCGGCTTTCAGAGGTTTTGAGCGAAAGCGTTCGAGTTAGAAAAGACTTGGGCTACCCCATCATGGTCACGCCATTTTCCCAATTCGTGGTCAGCCAGGCGACGATAAACGTTCTCAGCGGCGAACGTTACAAGGTCGTCACAGACGAGGTAATCAAATACACCCTCGGTGAGTACGGCGAAGAGGCCGGTAGCGGGGTCACGGGCGAGATCAGAGAGACCATCCTCCATCGTCAGAGGGCTGACGAGCTCGCCGAAACCGAGCACCATGAGCTCACGGTTGACGAGATCCGCGAATCATTCGGAAGCAACACCTCCGATGAGGAGCTGCTTCTCAGGTACGCAGTCGGAGGTGAGGCTGATGTGAACGCAATGAGAGAGGGGCGACAGTCATGGGGATACACGCCATCGAGGAACTCCATCACCGAACTTGTCGAATCACTTGTCCGGCAGAAGGATTTCAACCATGTGGAGATCACCAGGCCAGGCCTTTCTCTTGTTTTTGATGGAGAAGCCGGAAGCCATTCGAAGTGACGCGAAACCCTCGAACCCGAAGAGACCTATGTAATATCAAAAACCAGAGGAGCGAATAGTGACCAAGAACATTAGGCGAATAGATGAGTAGAACAGAGATCTTTGCCACCGCGGCCGATGCCGTTGCCGACATCCCAGACGGTGCAACAATTCTCTGCGGGGGATTCGGTGGAGCGGGCTATCCGCGCAACCTCATTGCCGCTCTGGCAGAGAGAAAGGTGACCGGTCTGACGGTTGTTGCAAACAACGCCGGCCATGAGGCTCTTTTCGAATATGGCGGAGTCAGAAAGGTAGTGTGCTCGTACCCGGTCGGACCCACGTCGCGTGGATTCCTCGAGGTGTTGAACAGGGGTGAGGCAGAACTGGAGTTAGAGCCCCAGGGCACTCTAGTCGAGAGGATCCGGACAGCCGGGGCAGGCCTTGGTGGATTTCTGACAAAGGTCGGCATCGGAACCGAGCTGGCGACCGGCAAAGAACTGATTGAACTAGAAGGCGAAGAGTATTTGATTTGCCAGCCAATTAAGGCTGAGTACGCATTGGTAAAGGCATGGAAGGCCGACCGTTCGGGAAACCTCATCTATCGGCATGCCGCACGCAACTTCAACGCTGTAATGGCTACTGCGGCACCGGTTGCCATTGTAGAGGTTTCAGAGATCATCGAGGGTTTCCTCGACCCCGACTCGGTCCATACTTCCGGAGCATTCATAGACAGATTGGTGATGGTGAACAAGTGAGTAGAACAGAATCGTCCTCGTCAACTCAGATCGATTACAGCCAGATTGAAATCTTTGACGTGCACGCCCACGTCCATACGGGCGACCGGGCAAAGCAGTCGCAGCAGCGAAACGAAGACGCCAAACGTCTTTTCGGCACCCAGAATGAGGCGCCAAAAGATGTAGTCGAGGTCTACGAGGGACTCAAAGCTATGGCCGTGATATTCGACGTGGACTCGGAGACCACCACGGGCCTGAGAATCTCCAACGACGAGGTCGCAGGAGTAGCCGAGAGATCCGGCGGACGCTTGCTCGCCTTCGGCTCCGTCGACCCTCATAAAGGTGACGAAGCACTCGCCGAAATAGAGCGCTGCAAGACACTAGGAATGCGCGGCATGA
>JAJYVK010000515.1 GCA_021792075.1 Actinomycetes bacterium
TCCTCAGCCTGGTCGGAACGGCCTATATGTCTGGCCCTAGGCTGATGCTCTCAGCCTGGCCGGTGTTGCTGGTCTTCGGCAGGGCAAAGAAGGAATACATCATCCCCGTGCTGATCCTGTTTGCCGCGGTATCGCTGCAGAGCACCTATGCCCAACTGACGAGTTTTTGGACTTGACACCCATCCAGATATGCAACTCGCCAATGCGCTTACACTGTCCAGCATCCAGGTGAGCCGGAAGAGATTCGTCAAGTTTCCACGGCCAAAAGCCAGGCTCGAACCTGTGGCCTGAAGTCGCCAGTCACCTGAACCTCAAGCGGGACACTTTCAGCCCCCTCTGTCGTTCGGCCGATGCCAGGTTGTGAGGGGCTTTTGTACGGGTGTTAGGTTTAAGTTGCACAGGCGATCCGGAAATGGCAGGCGTGGTAGAAGGCTTGATTTCCGACCTTGTGGCGAAGGGAGTCGAGAGGATAGCATCCAGGAAGAAACTCACTTCTCAAGATCTCACTGTCCTGCTGCTGCACCAGCAGAGTGAGAGCGTAGCTCGAATGGAAAAGGGCGTAGACGAGGTGGCCAACGAGCTACGAGAGATGAGGAGGGAGGTGGTGCCTCTTCTCAATCAGGCCAAAGACATAGCCGATATCAAGTCACGAATGGAACGCATCGAAGCCAAAGTGACCTAGCTGATACAAACAGGCAGGCCGGAAGGGATTCGTCAACTGTTTACGGCCAAAAACCCGGCTCAAGTCTTTGGCCTAGTCACTGCTTGATTCGCTCAATTTCGGGCTTGTCACTTTCAAGGACCCTCCCCCGCGAAAGGTTAACCAAGTGTCCTGCCTCTTCGCCGTGGTTGATTCGGTATTCTGACCACGCCGAGAAGAGGATGGTCGAACGTTCGATCTTTGCAGAAGACATCGAAGTGGCGATCGGGAACCCCCTCGAGGTCATACCTGCCAAATACGGCAGGCATGCAGTCAGCAGTCTGCTACCTGATGGGAAGTTCCTCGTGATAATCTACGAGCAAGAGGAAGAAGACTTTATAGTAGTCACAGCTGTCAAAACGAACAAGGAGGGTGCAAGGAGAGTTGGCTTCACTCGAATTTGATAGGAAGACCGATGCCCTTTACCTAAGATTGAAGAGGGGCAAGGTCTCGTCGAGCGAGCCTCTCGCTGACAACCTGGTTGTGGACCTCGACTCGAAGAGGAGAGTGCTTGGCATAGAGTTGCTCCTTCCACCCACAATGGACAGAGAAATCAAGTCCCAGTTAGTGAAACCCAGAAAGCATTGAACCAGACCGCTTCAGATCGTGATGCCTCCGGCCCAGAGCCTTGGCCTCCCTGACAAGGGTGCGAGTCGCTGTGGATTCGAAGCCGTGACACTTGGCAGTATCACTTGCGTCTACGCAACGTACATCGTCTGGTCGATACTTAACCGGCAACATCAGAGGCCCATTCACTATTTGCAAGTCGTGTAGGACGTTGTGACTTCTCCTCCGAGCACATTCTCATTAGAAAAACCGCCACGCCCCCATTGCAATTGCCCCGACCAAGTCAGAGTGGAAAGCCTCCCTCGGTATCAATTAACTGGAAGAATATTGGTCGTGCCAAGGCTGCCAGTTCTCAATCGCTAAGAGCTTGGGACAGCGTCGCCCAGGATTGGGATCGGTTCATAGAGTTCATAGAAACGAGGGGTGACTACCATTGATGGAAACTTCATGGCCCTGCCTTGGTCAAGGCAGTGGGCATTGTGAAGGGTCTGAAGGCTTTGGATGTCGGGTGAGGGCAAGGCTGGTTTTCACGCCAGCTGGCCCGCAAAGGCGCGAGCGTGACAGGGATTGACTGGTCCCCTAACATGATTCAGAATGCCAAAGAGTATGAGGAACAGCACTGACTAGGGATCGAGTACAATCAATGCGGCGCTTCGAAGCTTGGAGAGCGCTTTGCTCCAAAGTGTTTCGACCTTGTTACCTCGTGCATGGCATTGATGGATATGCCTCGGATTAGTGATGTGATGAAAAGCATCTCTCAGGCATTGAAGCCTGGGGGGGAGGTTCGTCTTCTCGGTTTCACACCCGATCAACAGCTCACCCGGTTCGCATTGGCTCCGCCGGAGGATTGGACGTCATGGCCCCTGGTTGCTTGACGGCTACTTCGACGAAGGACCAGACGACCTCCTCTGGAAGCTTAGAGGGAGTGAGCAGACTCTCCGAGCACCTCACCGGCACAGAACCCTGAGCGGCTGGTTCAAATTGGTCAAAGATAACGGCCTCGTGGTCACTGCCTTGTGGGAACCGAGGTCAACTGCACGGCAAGCCCGCGAGACCCCCGGCTTCGAAGGCGTGCATCAAATACCATTCTATCTTGTGATAGAGTCGAAGCCTGTCCCTGCTTCGTGGATCTAATCCTTACGGAGGATCGTAGGCGGAAGCGCGATGAACCAGCGGGAGGTCTGGAGCATCTCGCTAGACATAGTCTACTGTGCCAAGGGTATGGGCAGGAGATATAACGGAATGAAGCGAATGAGCCGGAAGGGATTCGAATCCTTGGTCCGGGCCCCACAGGCCGAGTCCTGACCAGCG
>JAJYVK010000516.1:0-371 GCA_021792075.1 Actinomycetes bacterium
TTGCATTCTTTAGAATACAAGAATCCTTAATTAACATACTGGTTCTGTTATTTCTGCTTAAATCTACTACCTTTAATTGAAAAACTTACAAAATAACCTTGAAATTCTAAGCTCAAATTTCCCATTAATCTGCGAAGAACCCGATAATACCGTAATGAATGGCTTATCGTACACCACTTGTTGGGATTTAACCAATGAATTTGAGCTAAGCTTAAGAGGTGTAGCAAATGCTGCATAACACGTGTCTACTTTCAGTGGGTAACCTCAAAGTGCATAGTCGCTGATGAATAACTGAAAGGTACCGTTAACGAGTAGTGAAAGGAAGATGAATGGACGATTTTCTAGAAACTGCAAAGGCTAGTCTTGATCGC
>JAJYVK010000516.1:381-2578 GCA_021792075.1 Actinomycetes bacterium
AAACCAACTTCAACTGAGATATACGCAGTTGCGACCTGGTCCCGTCGGATTTGGTCTCGCGATTGAATCTGAAAATAACAATTTTATAGTGCTCTCGGTCATTGGTAAACCTAATGAAAATCAACTAATGCTTACATCGGGAGTGCTAAAGAGTATCAAACAAAATAGATTAGTGGCGCTCGATGCTTGTAATCGCCGCAACTCGAATAATACATCATACAATGTGTTCTTACACGATGCCGATATCGGTTGGGACATCATCATTCAATGTACATATCCGGTCCAGCTCCTAGTCGATGTACCTCCGTTTTTACAAGCAATGCTGAAGGGAATTCCGCTACAAGCAAATGAGGTCCGGAATGAATTCACCACATTAGATGATCTTGGTGGAACCGCCTACCTCTGGAATGAAGATGATGTCCAGCGGGTGTTTATGCGTAGCATGGTTTAGATTCGTATATATGGATTTAGGAGTAGATGTAGCACATTATTTTACCTTCCCATATAAAACGTATACGAAGTGCTAAAGTATTTAAACTCGAGATTCTAAATTCAAGTATCTGAATAGTTGTGTTCGTGAATGTAGAGATAAACGAAGGAGACAATGTGTCGCAAGAAGATGTGATTGACATTCTAAAGAGGATGTCCAGTGATGAGAAATTGAGGAATCGGCTGAAGATGGTTTCGTCAGCTGATTCCCTTACTGGCGTGGCGGCTGAATATGGGTTTCAACTCAATCCGGCTGTGGTGCGCGACTTTCTATCCGATTCCGAGTTGGAAGGAGTTGGAGGGTCGGTAACCGACAGAACCTGCTACGGCACCACCGACTGCTGTCGCACAAATCGCACATGTTTCGGTACCACTGATTGTTGCCGCTGAAACCTAACGCTGACTGGAATAAGACGGTCCAGAATATTCTAAGTTGGTAATTGGCGAAGACGACGTTTTTATAAAATGATTGATCCGAACGTTGTGTTGGCTGGCCGCCGCTGGGACGAGCGATTGAGTAATGCGCGCCGCCAGAAAAGGAGACCACTCTTAAGTGATGAACGCTGGCGTGTGGCCGTAGACCCCTATGGGAGCGGAGCCTGGGAAAGGAGAATTTCATGGGGAGGTCTCGGAGAACCCATGGAGGAGCCCATTCTAGACAGTGAGGCTTCTTCCTCCTGGATCAAAACACTTGAGTTGGTGTGTAGCACCGAATACGGACACTCTCCTGTGTCCGGTGATGTTGACATTGAAGTGGCATTCGCCGACGCCCTACAACCAATCGTTAATAAGGTCTGGACACGTTTGGAAAAAAGTGCATTGGATGCTGGCTTCCACGATTCCGCTGCAGCCGGTCTGCGAAAAGCGCTTCTTCACCGATTAAGTGAACTGGTGTCTTGGCCGCTTGGCCACATCTTCACGGGGAGCCAGTCGCTAGCCGACATTGCTTTTGCTCATATCGCGGATGACCGACCAGCAGGCTCCTTCAAGACAAAGTATGTGGAGTTTTGCAACCTTCTTGTGAACAGCGGATTCAGGAAATTGTTCCGCGAATTTCCAGTGACTGGCCGGTTAATGGCAACCTCCATCAACAACTGGAGCGATGCAAATGCGGAGTTCCTGAACCGTCTCAAGGCCGATCGGACCCAAATTGAAAAAGACTTTGGAATCCCTAGAGATGCTCCCATTACTTCGTTAACAAGTGGTTTAAGCGACCTGCACCGGGGAGGTCGGTGTGTGGAAATTATCGGATTTCCTGATGATCACTTCCTTGTCTATAAGCCGCGGCCAGTTGAAATAGAGGCGCACTATCAAGAATTCGTCGCAGCCATCAGCGCCTTACTTCCAAACGATCCACTCCGCAGCCTAAAAGTATTGTCTTGTGAAGGTTATGGCTACGTCGAATATGTACATGTCCAAGCCGCTTTAGGACCCGAGGAACTGGTGGCCTTCTACGTCAACGCTGGACGTATTTTAGCACTCCTCTATCTTCTCGGCGCCACCGACTGCCATTGGGAGAACATGATCGCGACAAGTGACCAGCTTCTCCTCGTTGACGCTGAAACCCTGTTCGAAGGAAACCCCTATGCGACTAAGAATGCAGACACTCAAGCCAAAGCCTCTGTTTTTCACGGCATCGAGGACTCCGTACTGCGTACCGGTATGCTGCCGATGTGGATCTCGATTGGGTCTGCCCGGACTATCGACG
>JAJYVK010000517.1 GCA_021792075.1 Actinomycetes bacterium
TGGCTGAAGCTAATGTGATTCCGCTTGAGGTTAAGAGGCAGCTTCAACACGCCCCTCTTCATCAGCGCTTGACGATAACTCGTGAACAGCTCTTGATCGTTTCGGAGCAGATCGACGTAACTTTCAATCGGGCCTTCCATGAAATAGGTGATGAACGTAGAGCCGTATCCCGCTACGGTTGCAGGGATGCCCGACCTGGAGGTAATCTCCGACAGCCCTCTCCGCATCCTTTCGCCCAATTCGAAAATGTGCTTATAAACGCCGCCTGTCTCCAATACTTCTATAGTCGCAAGCGCCGCTGCACAGCCTACAGGGTAGCCATTGAAGGTCCCTGCAAAAAAAACGTCGCCGCCCGGGGAAGTGTTAAACCGCTCCATCAGCTTATGCTTGCCGCATAAGGCTGCCATGGGGAAACCGTTAGCCATCGCCTTCCCCAGCGTTGTCAGATCAGGCGTCACTCCGCAAATCTTTTGATACCCCCCTAAGCCATGACGGAAGCCAGTTACGACTTCATCGAAGATCAGAACAATACCCTCCGAATCGCTGGCCCTCCGCAAGTATTCGAGAAATCCGGGCTTCGGCAGAACGCAACCAATGTTGTGCGCAATCGGCTCAACAATGATGGCCGCAATTTCCCCCGGGTAATCCGCCACCGCTTTCTTGACGTCCTCAATGCTATTGAAACCGCAGACCAAGGTTTCAGCTTGAACCTGCGTCAAGCTGCCTCTTGAAAGGGGATCCCACTGCCCAACCTTTTCCGCAGAACTGATCACGTTCATAGCTACTGCGTCATGCCATCCGTGGTAACAGCCCTGACATTTGATCACCTTCTTGCGCCCTGTGACTGCGCGAGCCAGGCGAAGCGCATGATACGTGGCCTCAGACCCGCTGTTGCAAAGCAGTACCGCCTCAGCGGAAGGAACATGCTGGCAAATCTTTCGCGCCAATTCGATCTCGAGATCAGTCGTGCCGACCCCTACAAGATCCACCCTTTGCATCACCTCTCGGACGCGCCGATTGACAGCTTCGAAGTTATGCCCAAGGATGATCGGACCGAATGCCGCGTGGTAATCAATATAGGAGTTTCCGTCAGCATCAGTAATCGTCGCTCCTTGCGCGCTGACTATCACCAGCGGCGGCGAGATACGCCTCAGTGATGTATTGACTCCCCCCGGGGTGCTGGCGAGGGCCGCTTCCATCCAGCCAGAAGTTGGTTGCTTACTCCAGGTCAACGTTCACCTCAACCTTCCCAATAAACCTGAATTTCCGTTTTGCTTTGAGCCGACGATCAACCTTCTGCCTTGACATCAGGCTCTAGGTTAAGGTAGGTTGCCGTCAAGTCAAGGGGGTCATGATGCCGCTGTCCAATATGTTGGACGGCATCTCCATTTGGAGGTCACATGCTTTCACACAAGACACCTTCGGTTCCGGCGGTGGATAAGGCGCTGTCTTTACTCGAAACGCTCGCGCCGTCGAGGCGCGGCCTTGGCCTTGCGCAGCTTGCCAAGCAGCTCCGCCTTCCAAGAAGCTCGGCACATTGTTTGCTGCTTACACTCGAACGCCGGGGCTATTTGCAGCGCAATGAAATGAGCCATCGTTACCTGTTTGGCCTCAAGCTCTACAGTTTGGCGAACACTGCGCTGGCTCAGTTAAAGGTCCGAGAGCTAGCTGCGCCTCATCTGCAAAGCCTCGCGAAAGCTGCTCACTTAGTTGTTCACATGGCTATTCTCGAAAAAGGGGAAGCTGTGATAATCGAAAAAAGCGAAACCCCTGGGCTGCTCAGGCTAGCCACATGGGTTGGCAAGCGATTGGATGTGCACTGTTCTGGTACCGGAAAGGCCCTAATTGCCTGGCTGCCAAAGCCAGAGCTTGACCAACTCTTGTCGGGACATTCTCTTCCCTGCTACAACGAGAACACGATCGTTTCGCGCCGGAAGCTTGAAGCGAACCTGCAACAGGCCAGAAATCTCGGCTATACGCTCGATGACGAGGAGGGAGAACTCGGATTCCGCTGCATCGGCTGCCCGGTCTTCGACCGAACAGGCCGAAACGTTGCCGCAATCAGCGTGGCTGGACCCACATCTGAAATTACGGCTGAACGCATTCCCTCGTTGGCTGGACAAGTGATGCACACCGCCATAGCAATCTCTCAACTGCTTGGCTTTTCGGAACGCACCCCGCGGGTTGGAAGAGTTCCAGAATGACCCGTTTTGGAGGATCCATCCGACCCGCATCGCGATCGTGTCCGATGGCATAGCACCGAACTTTATCAATAGTGTCCAGCATACTGGACATTAGCAGCGATCCGCCATATTCTTGGTGTTGAACGTCCATATTCGATGTCCTACCATATTTGTTGTGGCTACCCGAAAAGCCATCCGAATTTAAGAGCCCAGTAGACTGGGCAACCCATCAGGCCCAGCGAGAGCACGTATGCTGATTGTTTGAGAATTGATCTTGTCAGCTCAACTCAAGGTCAAGAAGTGGAGAAGAACCTAGTGGCTGAGGAGCGAAAGAATTGGAAGGCCAGGACGACTCGCTTCTACCTGGTACAGTTCGACACCTCTCTC
>JAJYVK010000518.1 GCA_021792075.1 Actinomycetes bacterium
TCAGGATGATGGTTCCAAATCTGGGTGAGAAGAAGGGTGAATCACACCCTCAAATTGGGCGGCAAGGCGTCTAGCGCACCTATATCAAACCCGCGACCTCTGCCTTTATGGGGTCACCCATGATCCTAAGTAGTTTAGAATCATGGCGGGGACGACGGGGCTCGAACCCGCGACCTCTGCCGTGACAGCTAACCGGAAACGCGTAACCTATAGAAATCAGGAGGCGCGAATGGCCCGTTTTAGCTCCCTGAGACACCCTTGGCAACGCTTATTGGACCCTTATCGTCCCTGCGACCTCTGCCTCGCCGACCTCTTCCCACCAGCAACTTTAAGAGGTGCCTCGGGTCGTTTTGGGTGCGATTTCTGGCGAAGAGAACACGAACAAACAGAGAACCTTCGGGCGAAACTTCTGCCGCTGTTCGGCAGAGGACTTGGGTCCAATAAGACCTCTGCTTCGTTACCCCACGTGCTCGGCCCTCACCGTAGAAGATCGGGAAAGCGCTTCTTCCGAAGGTCATCCATGATCTTTGTCGAGAGCTTCCACGCATCGCCCGGGATGCGGACAATCAGCTCATTCCACACCATTGCAAATGCTCTCAAGGCTTCTTGTTGATCGAAATGGACTCCCGCCGGGAGGAGAGGGTCAATATCTTCGGTCAAGCTGCGTTCCAGCTTTTGCAGCATTCGTTCTTCCGCCGCTGCACGATGGATGGGCGTGCCCTCAAGTTCAAGGTAGTGGTCGAAGCAGGTGAGGAGCTTGCCACGGTCGAGATTGAGTTGCTTCAGTCCTTCATACAAATCGAAAAGATCGCGGTTCTTGCGCCGCTGCAGGAGAGCACGCAGCTTCGTCCCGAAAAGTTCTTCCGGCTCGAACGAGACGACCTCCGTCTTCCCCTGATGCCAGCGGCTATTCACAGAAAAGGGATAGCGCTTGAGTCCGAGCAGGCAGACATGCTCCCGGGTATTGATCTCGACCTTGAGCTTGAGCTTCGTACTTGCGTCTGCTTCGGGAACGTAGCGAAAGATGAGATGAATAGAATGGCCGGCCTGCTCTCTTTTGCAGTCGCCAAGCCACGATAGAGCCTTGCGCACAGCATTGACGGTCGCGCCAATCGGCTCGGCCTTCGTCTGGACTAGGTCGATGTCTTCGGAATACCGCAGCGGTTGCGCGAAGAGCAGCTTGTGGAGCGCAGTGCCGCCACGAAAAGCGATCTTGCCTTGCAGCTCGGAGGCGTTGAACAGGTCACAGAGAGCGCGGCAGATGATGAGGTCCTGTTCCACTTGCCGAGGGTCGGGCCACGGAGCCTTTGCCGTCCATTCCTGAAGGTACGCGCTGGGAATCAAAAATCCACCTCCACTGGCCCATGGATCGTTAGACGCCACTTAATGTTCTTCTCGGCTGCTTCCGCAGAGGTTTCCAGAATCGGCCTGATGGCCGGATCGAGTGGCTTGAACGATTTCGCCTGGGCCGCAAACGGCTCCAGCGCCTCCGACTGTCGGGAATGGCCCGCAAGGTCGAGCAGATAACCCAGCCGGCGAACCGCAGAGTTCTCGTAGAACCCGGCGATCTTCGCCAGCTTCCGCGGGACCGCTTTGGCCCCGATGTCTTTGACGATCTGCGCCACTCCGTCGATACCCGATGTCTTGTGGAAGTAGCGGACGCAATCGAGCAGGGTCAGCTCGACGCCGGCGACTTTGGTGAAACCCTCAGCGGTCTTTATCTTGTCCAACCATTCCGGCCGATTCGCATGCTCGAAGATTTCCGGCGACTGGTAGATGAACTGAAGCCGGTGCCGGCCAATCTCAAGCAAGCGGAGCTGCTTTGGAACGACGATCTGGAATACCATCGCAGCCTGATGGGATGCGCCGTGAAACGCTGCCGCGCGCAGTAGTGAGACGCGATAGTCGATGCGTTGATGCTGCATGAGAGGGTCGATCCAGCGGACGGGATCGGGCGCACCGAGGCTCTGGTCTTCGGGGCGCAGAATCAGATAGAACTCGTGGCGAGCATTGGCGAGCTTGCGCTTCTTCACCAGCCTTTGAGCGGCTGCCGCAAACGCAGATGGCGATAAGCCTAGATTTTTCCTAGCCTCTTCTTTGGAGAAGTAAGCGCGTCCTTGAGCGAGTTGCTGATCGAGGTAGGACTCAAGCGATGCCATTCCCCAATCATATACGCAACCATCCGTATTTCGCATGTTTCTGCGTATGATTAGGGATTGTGATACAGGAAATCAGGCCGAGATTTGGCATTTTGAGATCACGTTAGGGGCAACAGCACTTCGTAGGGGAGAATCAGTTCAACCTGAAGACGATCTGCGTCACTTCGATCAAGCCATCGGTCGCAGTCAGATGGCAGCGCTCTGACCAACTGAGCTACGTCCCCAGATTGTTTTTCAACAACTTGGATATATGTCACATAGAATCAAGCGGTTCGCAGCTTTCGCTATTTTCGCTCTTTTCTACCATTTCGCCGCTGTGGACTCAATTTTGGGTCTCGGTGGACACCACGTGGACACCAAGGTGGACACCAAAACCATCACCGCAACGACAAGATTAAGTCTACCAGAAG
>JAJYVK010000519.1 GCA_021792075.1 Actinomycetes bacterium
TGAGATTGTGAGCTATGGACAGGTTGCAGGTCCTGATGCATCACTGTTGACCCAGCCTTCGAGGGCTATAAAGACGGCTCTCGAAAAGGTCAACATGTCGGTTTCTGATGTGGATCTGTTTGAAATTAACGAGGCATTCGCTGCCGTGTCGTTGGCATCGATGGATGACCTTGGCATCAAGGACGGTGTTGTAAATGTGAACGGCGGAGCCATTGCTTTGGGCCACCCCGTAGGCGCTTCCGGCGCACGTATTGCACTTACGCTGGCAATAGAGCTGAACCGGCGCGGCGGCGGGGTCGGCGCGGCCGCTCTTTGCGGTGGTGGTGGACAGGGCGACGCGATGATCATCCGTTCAATGAGGTAGCTTCGCGGCTCCCGTGGCCTTTGCAATGCTCAGCTTCAATCGATTATCAAGAATGTCACCGAACTTTCTTTTCGCTGCGGATATTTCTATCTAGCGGCAGGTGAAAATTCGCAGCCGATGCCCGCAGGGCAGCTCTGTGCGGGGCTGTGGATTCCGCCATTTCTGAGCCAGGCCCTGTTGAGCTATATTTCAAGCAGTTTTTTGAGCCAGACTTTTCAGAAGATGGATTTGCGGCTAGAGTCAAGCCATGTCCAAACCTTCGGAAAGACTTAAAGCATTAGATATTGCACTGCCAACTCCTCCCGCAGTAGCTGGTTCTTATGCGCCGGTGGTTCAGAGCGGGAGCACCCTTTACATTTCCGGAAATCTCCCAGTCAAGAACGGTATCCTGATCCATCCTGGAACGGTCGGTGACACTGTTGACATAGGTGCCGCCAACGAGGCCGCGCGTCTCTGTGCGATCAATATCTTGGCGAACGCGGCAGGATATTTGGGATCGGTTGACAAGATCAAAAGGATAATCAAGGTGACAGGTTTTGTCGCAAGTGCATTTGGCTTCTCGGATCAGCCCAAGGTCGTAGATGGAGCCTCTGATTTTTTTGTAGCGGTGTTTGGCGACGACGGCAGGCATGCCAGATCGGCGGTGGGGGTTTCTGCGTTGCCGCGGGGGGCATGTGTTGAAGTTGAAGCCGTGATCGAGATCTAACCGTCCGGGCCGTCTTCACCTAGGCTTTCGGACGAAGGTCGATCATCTCATTGCCTCCATAGGTCATAAGTGAGTAGCCGCCATTGAGCTTTGCCTGGTAGAGAGCACGGTCAGCCTTTGCGTACAGCTCGTCGAAGCTTTCGCCTTCCTCCGGCCGCAAGACAATGCCGCCCGATATTCCGATCGACCATTTGCTGAAGGCGAAAGTGCTGAGCACTCTTTCTGCAACCTGTCGTACCTCTCCACTGGTCATCTCATTCTGGGATGGGAGCCAGAGCGCGAACTCGTCTCCCCCAATCCTTCCAATCAGATCGTCCTGTCTGAGCTGATTGGCCAATGTTTCGGCGACCTTTTTGAGAATTTCATCGCCAACGACGTGTCCTTGCAGGTCATTGATCGCTTTGAAGTTGTCCAGGTCCAAGAGGATGAAGAGTCCTGGAAGAGTTGACTTGTCGACTTCGGATCGAAATCCCCGACGGTTCAAGATCTCGGTAAGAGGATCTGTCTTAGCCTGGACGTCCAGCTCATCTATCGACTGCTGCAGTCGCCGGCTTTCCCTGGCATGCTGCTGGATTAGGAGTTCGTAATAAGAGTCGAGGGTATCACCGGCATCTCTAAGCCAAATCGCCCTGAATTCGTCCAGTTCGGGTAGCTCCGCTTCAGCGTTTGTCTGGGCGGTGTGATAGGACTCGAAGATCTTGTTGTAGGTGATCAGGTACCAGGAGAGGCGGACTTCGTGGTCTATATGGCTTTGTCCAACCTTGCTGGACAATTCGAATGCGTCTATCGCCGAGATGTCACTGTAGGTCTTTTCGAGATGTTCCCTCATGAGCTCGTTATGCCGTTCCAACGAGGAGCTTGAGTTCATCAGCTCCTCCATCTCGGGAAAGGCGTGAATTTGTGCAGCAAACAGTTCGATGAAGTCATTGATGATTTCACCGATCGCACGTGACGTGGCGGAGGGGCGGCTACCGTTTTCCACGGTCTACCATTGTCTTTCCTCATCGCGCACCGCTTTTGGTATGAGCTGCATTCAAAAAGTCTCCCAAGTGGTAATTCAACCCGCTATTAACATTAGTTCCTGTTAGGGGGCAATTGAGAAAAATGCAGGTTTCAAAGAGGATGTGGTGCAACATTTTCCAGTTAGCAGCAATCGGGATTTGGACATGATGCATCAAAAGTGGAATCTGACAGGCCCACTGTTTTTTGGTAAGCGCACTTGGCTCCAAAATGGATTTGCGGTTTTCGCTGGCTATAGAAGTCATGCCTTTTGAGCTTCGACCAGCTGACTGTCTGTCTGCAAACTAGGATGGTCGAGTGCCAAATCGAAAGTTTCTATCTGTAGCTTTGTTGTCAGGACTCATGGCCGCCAGCTGTGGGGGTTCTCCCGGAAAAGCGCCGCTTTCTTCTTCTACTACGAGCAGTGAGATCGCGACCACGACGACCAGTAGCACCACGACAACAACCCAACCTGGGATTGTGCCA
>JAJYVK010000520.1 GCA_021792075.1 Actinomycetes bacterium
CCGCTCTCGTAGCCAGAATCGACTGCTGAATTAAGCGCCCACCCTCGTTCAGCACCGCCGCTGAAATCGTGTCTCGGTGGACATCGAGTCCCACATATCGCACACTGTTCATCTGGGTGTTCCTCCTTGTTGGCTCCGGTTGTCTGCTTCAGCACAGCAACCGCAGCTTACAAGAATGGGGCGCCCTTTTATAATGCGTGGCCCACCCAAGCCGAAGCCGTGAGTGGGATCGGAATGGGGTCGGAACAACCTGGGTGCCCCGTCCCAGCTCCGCTAGGGCGGGACCAGAATAGCTCAAGCCCCATGCAGCCTTCCGCTCGCATGGGGCTTTCCTTTTACCACTCAAAAATGTTGTCATTCCGACCGGAGCGCCGAAGGCGCGCAGCGGAGGAACCTGCAGTCTCTCCTACAAATCATTAGCAATTGATCTCTAACTCCGGAGCCCACACGGACTATCATGGTTCCAAGCGGAGACACTTGTGACCGAATTTAACAAAGCTACGATCATCCCTATCTACACGGTCGACGAAGAACTCCAGGCTAGTGGCCAATCAATCCCTATCCTGCCAGAGGAAAACGTGACGTTCGGCAGCATCACGCACTGGCTGTCGCCATCTAATTTCGAACTATGGAAAGAGTACGTGTCCGAGAAGCAACGGAAGTGGCTAAGCGATGCCAGTTTTGCTCTGATTCATAGGTTTCAGTCTTCGGGACATGTTGGGAAAGAGGAACAGGCGTCGCAGGACCTACTCAATAAGATCGCCACGTGCCTGCGAATCATTAGACCTACGGGGAGCCGAAGTCCCTTGATACAGGTTCGCCTGCTTGAGTCGGGAGCAGCCGACGTCTTTAGCTTCACGCAACCAATCGAACAGCTCATCAACGCTCCACAGTCGGTTGTGTTCAATACAGTACGAACTTCGGACCTGCGAGAACTACAGCGGACAATTCGTAAGTTCCTCAGGCTGGCTGCGGGAGAAACATACGAATTCAATCGGGCCGTTCGCTATTTCATGGCGGGCTACATGCAAATCGACGACCCAGTTATTCAGATCATGGTCTGGACGGCCGGCATCGAAGCACTCTTGGCGACCAGCAGATTTTCCGGGGATTCCCTTTCCAAGCTTTTTCATTTGGTTGATCCGAATTGGAACATATACGAAGATGCCGGATTTCAAAACTTCGTTCCGATCCAGGTTCCTCTTGCCTCAGTTGCCGAAAACTTGTTCGTGCTTCGAAACAGTTTTGCACACGGCGGATGGGTACCGTCGGAGTGGACAGAGAAAGAGGTACGCCCACCAATCGGACACAGCATCGAATACGCTGACATGATCCGCGAAGCGGCGGCAGCAATACTGCGAAAGCTCCTCATCGAGAGAATGATCTCCGATTAGTAACTCCGGCTTGTGCACTCATGGACCCAGAAACCATCAAGATAGTCTCGGCTATCATTTTCAAACGGCCTGCCGGTGAGAAAATTGACCTGGAGAACGTGCGCTTGATCGCTGGCCAATTGGGCGCCCCCGAAATCGACGCGGTATTGGGGGCGATGGAAACAAGAAATCTGATCAGCATAGACGTTCATCGGAGAATCGCATCCGCTACACTAGACGGAATCGCAGCGTTTGCGTCACAGTGCATACCAGAGCTCCTCCTCGGGGAAAGATACATACTCGCCCAATACCGACCAGCTGTTGTACACGTGATTGTCAGCGGCTCGGAAGGTGAGGCGGGAGGCACGGGTTTCTTCTGCGCTGACTACCCTGGCTTCGTGGTCACAGCATCACATGTTGTCCACGACCGAAAAATCCTACGCATCGAAGACCATGATGGACATGTCATCCGTACCGATCCTATGGGAATAGTTTTGGGTCCCAAAGACATTGACATCGCACTCGTCGATTGCGATGTCCCGGCGTCTGTCAGGCCGCTCCGAATCAATTGGCGTACTGATCAACCCACAGAGTTGGACAAGGTGCTCATTCTCGGCTATCCATTCATCCCCAACCACATGCCCAGCCTCTTCTGCGCACGAGGCGAAGTTAATTCGCTTACTACAGACTATTCGGGCAGGGGCAAGCTCGTGGTTAGTTGCCCATCAAGGCCCGGCAACAGCGGTGGCCCAGTTGTTGATACGCGAGGCTTGGTTGTAGGGCTCGCAGAGCAGGAGAACATAGCCGAAACGCAAGGGCAGACCCACTCGGTATTCACGGCCACGAGGATGCACCTTGCACGACTTGTCAGAGAGCCCAGTATCTAGAAGATGCCGCCAAGCTGAAAAGCGTGATATCCCATGACCTCTTACCCTGAGTAAACACATCTCACATCACGCCCCGGAGACCGATGCAGAGGTGCTTTCACCCAAGAGAAACCTGCTCTCCACCCCACAAAAAATCAACCCCACCCCAACCCACCACATCCAAACTCCAAACCATGCAAACCAAAGTAGCCATCCTCGGAGCAGGCCTCTCCGGCCTCTACGCCGCCACCCTCCTCCACCGCGCCGGCATCCCCTTCACCCTCCTCGAAGCCCGCAACCGCCTCGGCGGGCG
>JAJYVK010000521.1 GCA_021792075.1 Actinomycetes bacterium
CCCCGGCCAAGGCGGCCCTGGGAAAAGCCGAGGCGACGCGGTCGCTTCCCAAGTCCGCAAGCGCAATTTCGATTTGGCGCTGGCGCATGACCAGGGCGGCGGTTCCTCGCATAGGCATTGGCGCTCACAAGCTTCGCTTCCGTGCTCTAGCCGTACCCGGTGACGGTGGCTTGGCTCGAGCAATTGGCCTAGGATAGGAAATCAGCAGGGTTTTCGTGCCTCGCGGAGCCCCAAAATCGAACGCGGCACCAGATGAAAGTATGCCGGTTTCCATCAACCGATCGAGATAGCTTTGCGTGTTAGCCAGCGAATCCAAATAGTCTTGGGCCTTTGTTCTAAGGGACTTAAGGTCTGAGCTGAGAAAATCAACTTCGAGATCTCTCCGTAAGCCTCCGGTGGCCAGAACATTTCTGAGAAAACGGTGACCCGTCAACTTAGCATTAATCTGTTTTGCCTCTTCCTCTAGCAGTAGTCCGAATGCTTCGCCAACTTTTAAGGTGGTCGTTTTGGTCAACGTGGCAAAGAAGTGAAGATTGTTGTAGATGCGTTCAAGTTCCGCCAAAACTATTCTCAACAATTGTGCACGTTCGGGAACCTCGAGCAAAAAAGCATTTTCGACGGCAAGGCAGTAGGCCAATCCGTGACAGATTGTTCCGACTCCTGACACCCGTTCTGCCAATACGAGTCCTGAAGCAGCATCATGATTTTGAAGATCTCGTTCAATTCCACGATGCTTATAAAATAATCGGGGGGTGTAGTGCAAAATCTCCTCACCGATATATGCAAAATGAAACTCACCGGTTTCAACAATGTCAGCGCGAATTGGGCCCCAAAAAAGATCTTGTACCTGTGTCGCCGCAATTTCAGGCAGATTAGGCGCCGCCGGACTTCCAGATAAAAGCGGTTGTACTTCGCAGCTGGGGTCAAAAGGTGAACCAGCGAGAGTCATTCCTTCTAGCACAACCAGTGGAAATGACTCAGGATTTCCCAGGAATGTAATTTCCGAGAGATCCATAATTTCCCGTTCATACCAACTAAGTAACGGAACTAGCTCAGAGAGCGAAGGTAATTCCCTCTCTGAGCGTACAACCATCTCCAAGAATTCAAGGTTGGGGCCTCGATCAACTAAGTAAACAATCTCAAGGGATGGTCCATCATAGCGGTGATAAGCCATCTGAAATCGACATCCGAGGCTGAGAAGCTCCCTCGAAACGTCGATTAGTTCTGCTGGCTCAACGTATTTTCGAACTATTTTACTCATCAAAGTGACTTCCCGGCACTTATGAAGAAATGCAGCAACCCTGATGGCCACCAAAGACCCAACACAAGAATCGCCACTAAACTCAACCACATTGGGAGTGATAACCAAGCGTTCATATTTATCGTTGGTGAACCACCAGGTTCAACGTCTAAACCGAAATACATCGCTCGGAAATGATTTAGAAACCCAATGAAAATAACAATTAATAGAATGGCTACTACCCAAACTGCCCATATATTTTTACCTTGCATTCCAGCGCGAAGGATGAATATCTCACTCTGAAATAATCCGAACGGAGGAGCGCCCGTTATCGCTATGGCTCCCAATAGCCATAGCGAACCTGTGACTGGGAAAAAGGTGAGTACCCGCCGAATCTTATCAATTTCTTTAGATCTGTAATTACGCATTGCATTCCCAGAACCGAAAAACATAAGAGATTTATTCAGAGAATGGTTGAGCATATGGTACATAGCTCCGGCGATGCCCAGTACTCCACCAAAACCAAAACCAATTGCAATGATGCCGATATGCTCAACGCTCGAATAGGCCATTAGGCGCTTAATACCTTGTTGACGTACAATGAAGGTAGCTGCAACCAATAGAGAGAATACCCCGAGGATTATTACTGCCAGGTGAGCTGGACCGGAGGACTTAGTGCCGTTCAAGATAGCAAGAAAGCGCACTATCCCCAAGATCGCCGTATTCAGAAGGGCACCAGATAGTATGGCTGAAACAGGAGCAGGCCCCTCGCTGTGAGCGTCAGGAAGCCAAGTGTGCATTGGTGCTAATCCGGCCTTTGTCCCAAAGCCAACGAGAACTAATAGGAAAGACGTCAACAAGAGAGGGGTCGGGACTTCGGCGGCGACGGAATGCAAAGTTTCCCAGGTCATTGCGTATACCGGACCTAGGTGGAAGGTGCCTCCCCAATAGAAAATCACAATTCCTAAGAGCGATAGCGACAGACCCGAGGAAACAATAATCAAGTACTTCCAAGAAGCTTCGATACTCTCGGCCTCACGTTCGAACCCAACTAAAAAGGCGCTTACAATTGTAGTTACATCAATAACAATCCAGTAGAGACCGGGGTTATTCATAAAGGGTGCTACCACCATTGTCAAGGCGAACCCTTCCAATAAGCCATAAAATTTCGCCAGTTGCTGAGGCGATACTTTCAAGAGTCTCATATAGCCGACTGAATAGATGGACGAGAGTAAATAGACAATTCCCACGCAGAATGTGACCCAATTTCCAAGTGGCGAAATGAGAATGTCTCCAGATAGAAGTACTTG
>JAJYVK010000522.1 GCA_021792075.1 Actinomycetes bacterium
TATCTCACGGCACTACTCGCAATGCCCTGCTGCGGATCGCAATAGCCAAATAAGGTCTCCCTAAAATCCGGTCAGCGAGCATGTTGGAGACGATAGGAGTCGGCGGGCAACCTTGGCAAGGCGCCTCCGACACCCAGCCCAACCCCTTAACATTGACCGACAGCTCGAGTACAGACTCCGACACCCAAGCCAGATCGGCACGAAAGTCAATCAAAGCGTCTACTCTATGACGCCTCACACGACCCCGCACCCTGTGTCAACGCTCGCCGCGGCCGGTCCACCTGAACGTCTTAACCGATGCGACGAGGCCGATCACGCACCATATTGCCAACACCAGAGCTATCTGCTCATGATTCCACACATGGCCTGGCTCCACCTTTTGGAAATACGATGGCAACAGCGCAGAGCGGTATCCTTCCGCCAACCACCGCAATGGGAACAAGCCCGCGAAGCTATACAAGCCGTGCGAAAGGGATGTGAAAGGAACGAAGATTCCCGATATGAATTCCAGCACCAAAAATGGCAGGTTCAGAACTGCAGCCGCAGAGCGCGCGCTCCGGGGGAGGCTGCTCGCCGCTACACCTAGCAACGTCATAGCGGTGCCACCGAGCAAGGTGACCCATACAAAGGTCCACCACCTACCAATCGAGCCGGGCAGGGCAACATTGTAGGCGAAGTGCCCAACTGCAATCAGCAGGATCACCTCAAGCACCGAGGCCACTAGAACCACGATAACCTTGCCCAGGAAGTAGGCGGATCGTGGCATCGGGGTTCCCGCCAGGCGTTTCAACGTCCCATTCTCCCGCTCATTGCTTATGGCGATCCCAAGGTTCAGAAAGCTGGTGGACGCTAGGCCACCTGCAAGGAGCGCTGCAGTATACACCTGGCTATATGTCACACCTGTACCCGCGACAGACCCCGAAAAGATCGACGCCAACAGAGCGAGCAGAACTACAGGCAGAGCCAATGTGAATACTACGGAGTCCCGGTTCCTAAAGAATTGAAGGACCTCTACCTGTCCACGACTGAGGCTGGCCACAACGAAGATGCCGGCCCGAGAACGGGGGTTCGCAACTATGCCCGAGGAGGATTGGCTCGTATCCCCGTCTTTTTCTCTCACTGCGCTTCCTCTTTCTCAGCAGTGGCACCGATCATCCGAAGGTAGACATCTTCGAGACTTGGTCTGGATACTGTGAGGCCGGGCACTTCACCGCCAAATTCCGTGTAAAGGCTGGACACCAGAGCCGAAGGCTCCTTAGTCTCGACCTGCTCCCGACCTCTGGAAGAGAGCCAGGAAACCTTCGCAGGGGCATCCTGGCGTCCTCCAAGCTCGCTTGGCGGCCCTATGGCCAAGACACGACCCCGTTGAATTACGGCGACTCGATCAGCAAGCGCCTCTGCCTCCTCGAGATAGTGCGTCGTCAGCAACACGCTGGCCCCCTCCTTTGTCAGGTCTCGCACCAACTCCCAAAAAGCACGGCGTGCCTCGGGGTCAAAACCGGTGGTCGGCTCGTCTAGAAAGATCAGTTCAGGCTGTCCGACTATACCGAGAGCCACGTCGAGACGTCGGCGCTGGCCGCCTGAAAGCGACCTGATGGACGCCTTGCGCTTGGCCGATAATCCAACTCGTTCGATCACCTCCTCCGGATCTGCCGGATCAGGATAGAAGAGGGAAAAATGGCGCACACACTCGCCCACAGTTAGATCGGCGACATCTTCGTTCGTCTGTAGAACGATTCCGCGGCGAGCCCTCCACTCGACACCGGCACGCTGAGGGTCTTCACCTAGGACACGAGCCTCTCCCGCGTCACGTTTGCGGTGGCCTTCGAGGATCTCCACAGTTGTAGTCTTCCCTGCCCCATTCGGGCCAAGAAGGGCAAGCACTTCGCCGCGCTCCATCTCCAGGTCGAGCCCGTCTACTGCCACCATCGGCCCATAGGCCTTGCGCAATCCTTTGACCTCGATCACCAGCTCAGTTACCACGAGACCAGCATAACTCGTAGAGCTGGCCCGTGACGATCCCCCTCAACGGAGGTGGGTCGCAACCCTCCAGAGATACTTGTCATCCAGGATAATCAAGTCTATTAATGTGGAAAAGCGATTTACCAGCAAGGAAAACCGATCTATTGAGATCTTTTGACCCGGTCACCGATGCGGTCAACCGGGCGACCTCACTTTCGAGTTCTGTGCCCGGTCATGTCACGACGTGACGCCCGGTTTAGATGACGGTACGGATCATTTGTGCGGCAGAAGCATCGCCTATGTCCACCAGGTTCAACTTCCGGCTCGGCCAGCTGGAACGGGCAGATTGCCCTCTCGGTAGCAACGAGAGGCAGCGTGCTTGTTTATGCCGACTCTGCGCGCCCAATACGACAAGTTCACATCAAGAAGGCTGGCGCATACGTTCGCACAGTTGGATACACCAGATCGCATTATCACGCGAGCAGTCTACAGCGCTACCAATCAAGCGTTGACTTGCTCTAACCAAAGCGGGACTTCGCTAATGCTTGTGAGAACTGCATCCGGAAGAGACGAAGACGGGGTACGG
>JAJYVK010000523.1 GCA_021792075.1 Actinomycetes bacterium
AGTGACGGATGGCTACTCGGGGGCCGCATTTCTCGCGGAGGACGGTGCAAGCTTCTCGTTCTGATTGGGCGATAAGATGATGCTATTGGCCCGGGAGAAACCGAGCTAAAGCTTCGGCGAGAGGTAATGCCGGCCTCTAATTTGAGTGAGCTAGCTCCAAATTGGAATTTAGTATTGTATCCAGGGGCGAAACAAGGAGAATGACTTGGACCAGACGAGAGAGGCTCAGGACCGAATTCTTACGCTCCCAAACCTTGTTACGCTGATTCGAATCTTTCTCATACCGATCTTTGTCTATCTGTCTTGGAGCAGGAGCAGACTTATTCTCGGTGGGCTCCTCTTGGGCCTGATTGGCGCAACCGATTGGATCGACGGCTACCTCGCGCGCAGACTGAACCAGACCTCCACTGTGGGAAAGGTGATAGACCCATCTGCCGACAGGGTGCTCCTTATTGCGGCAGGTATCGTATCCTTCCACGACAGTCTGATTCCGACATGGCTCCTATTAGTGATTTTCGCCCGCGAAATCGCCGTTTCCTCGGTAGTTGGAACTGTGGCTGTCAAGTTCAAAAGGAGACTTGACGTGGTGTATTACGGCAAGGCCGGAACGCTTCTCATGATGTTCGGATTCCCATTCTTCGTCTTCGCAGGTGCCGACACGACTCTTTCATCCGTCTTCAGAGTGACCGGATACGTCTTCTTGATGCCAGGCCTGGCTATCCTTTTCCTCGCACTGGCAAGCTACAGTAAAAAGCTTGTCTCGCTGAGTACCTCCGGTCAGGGCTAACCCAAACATCCCAGCCCTTGCGACAGGGGATCGGCAGCAAGATCTCGGTCTCGTTGCAAACATCAGGTGTCTTTCGAAAATTTAAGTAGTAACGTTTTATACATGTCAGAACCAGATAACCTACTGTTCACTAACGACCACGAATGGGTTCGGGTGGAGGGCAACACAGCTGTGATTGGCATCACCGACTATGCGCAGGAGGCTCTCGGTGATGTCGTGTTTGTCCAGCTCCCCACTCCCCACGATGTGGTAAGTGCCAATAGCACCCTTAGCGAGGTCGAGTCGACGAAGTCAGTTTCAGACATCTATGCGCCCGTTTCGGGAACGGTGGTCAAGGTCAATGAAATTCTCTCGACAAATCCCGAACTGATCAACACTTCACCATACGGAGAAGGCTGGATCGCCGTGCTCGAGATGTCCGACCCGCACGAGTTAGAGAACCTGCTTTCTCAGGAAGAATACCAGAGAATGATCGACAAGTAGCCGTCTGGCATCTATCGAATGTACCTATGACTCTGCGCTTATACGCAAGAGGAGATTGGGGGGGGAATCGCTCGTATTGTGAATTGCAGAGAACATGAACTTCTCCCGGCAAGTTTCTTAGCACACACGACAAGAAGGTTGAGATAATTTCGTGCGACACTTCGGGGGATGGTTCTTTGTATCCATATCAATGATGACAGAATTAAATTGTTGGGTTGTTGGAGCTAGGTGCCCTCTGCAATTGAACACTGCATGGCATCATGTTACCGAAGGTGTCAACAAGTGATCGAGAACTCGAAAACAGGTGGACGAGTGACAAAAAGCCGGGTAGTCTTTCAATGCCTAACCCTGAAGTTTAAGTCGCAAGAAATGGTGTAGATCCAAGTGCAATGCAGTAATTGTGGACACATTAACCCCAGTGACGCGAACTTTTGCTCGTCATGTGGTAGACCGGTCAGCACTAGCGATGACACTGGAGCACTCGCGTCCGTGGAATCTCCATCGGAATCGACCGACGAATTCGTGGATCACGCCATAGCCCTTGCGCCAGCTGATCAGGTGGTGCTGGTAGTTCGAGGAGGACCAAGTTCAGGAACCTATTTCGTGCTCGAAAAGGAGGTCACCAGAGTTGGTCGGCATCCAGATTCTGACATATTTCTCGACGACATAACTGTGTCCAGACGCCATGCAGAGTTCATGATAAGGAAGGGCGACTACTTTGTGGTCGATGCCGGATCACTTAACGGGACCTACGTGAACAAGCAGCGGATAGATCAGGCAAAGCTTCAGACGGGGGATGAAGTTCAGATAGGGAAGTACAAGCTCATATTCGTAGGGCCATCACGGGAGAGTAGCACGAGTGGGCGATAGAGAATACAGGTCGATCGGTGAGACTCTGGAACTCATCAAAGAGGAGTTTCCAGAGGTAACAATCTCCAAAATCCGGTTCTTGGAGACTCAAGGCTTGATAGCTCCGGAGCGGACGACAAACGGCTACAGGAAATTCTACGAGCACGACATCGAAAGGCTCGCATTTGTCTTGCGGCAGCAACGCGAACAGTTCCTGCCTCTGAAGGTCATCAAAGATCGGATTACCGAGAAAGAACCCGGCGTTTTCATTCTTGATCCCAACAAGGGTCGTTTCGCAAGAGGCCAAAAGGCAAAGTCCTCTAAATTTGAACGAGACATCTTCGGAGACCCTGTAATGGATCCTGTGCCTTCGAGGCAGTATGAAAGGTCTAACCATAAAGTTGACGGTAAGGATGGTGCTCTTCAGGG
>JAJYVK010000524.1 GCA_021792075.1 Actinomycetes bacterium
TGATGGAAAAATCGTCCCTGCTGACCAAAGGTACCGCGAATTTGCGGTCACAATTGATCTAAAGAAGTTCAGATTTTCAGGCTGAGAACAGGTTTTGATTGCGAAAGGTGAATCGATGGTTTTAAGATGGTTGCCATTGGCAGGTTTGATGGTGGTTTTGGCTGGTTGTGGTAGTTCTTCAAACACCGCCAGTTCGACCGCGTCCACCTCTGCTCCCTCGGCGAACGCAGCACAGGGAGTTGTATCGTCAGTATCCTCTATAAATTCCAAATATGGCCAGATACTCGCATCTAGCTCAGGTTACGTCTACTACATGTTCGAACCGGATACCTCGCAGAAATCGGCTTGCTATGGTGCCTGTGCAAAGGTCTGGCCACCTGTCACGGTTGCCGGATCTGCGAGTCCGCCAGTATCCGGCGGAGTAAAGAAGTCTTTAATAGGCACGATAACCAGGACGGATGGCTCAAAGCAGATCACCTACAACGGTCATCCGCTTTACACCTTTACGGCTGACAGTGGCCCGAATTTGACCAACGGAGAAGGCATCGACCATTTCGGTGGATACTGGTATGTTCTCAACGTGGCAGGCAACCCGGTTACTTCGCCGAGCAGCACCGCGACTACCGCCGCAGCAGGGGCCGGAACGGCGTACTGAATTGGTTATCCCGTGTCAATCATGAAGTTTGGATAGATACGTCCGAGACCGGGTAGAATAAACAGATGGTCACTTTGATACTCGGGATTTTGGTTACGGGGCTGGTGGTCGGAGCGCTCGGACGCCTAGTGGTTCCTGGTCCGAATCCTATGGGTATTTTTTCGACGATTCTGGTTGGGCTCGCAGGCGCTTTCTTGGGCGGCATCGTTGGACGCCTTCTATTTGGTTCCCGTTACTCGTACTCAATCGGACTGTCTCTGGTGGTGTCAGTCATCTGCACGGCCGTGATCGTCTACGCTCTGCAGCGGCCAAGACATAGATAGAGGAATCCGGCAGTAACGGGCATGTAGGAAATGCGTATCAAAGCCCACGCTCCCCAGCTCAGTGCTATCAGGCGATTCCCGAATTTATTTTCGCAAAGATCCCTGTTTCTTCGCTTCCTAGAGCCGTCCTGATCCGCACGGACATCACCTTTTGCTTTTCTGGATCTGCTCCGATGGAATTTCCCACCCCGAGATAGCGCTCGATAACCTCAGGATTCTTAAGAAGTTCCTGGCCGGTACCCCTGAGGGTGATGCTGCCTCTTTCGAGGAGCACCGCTCGGTCCGCTATGGAAAGCGCAATCTGGCCGTTCTGCTCTATGAGCAGGACTCCTACGCCCGTCTTTGTCAGGTTTGGCAGAATGTCGAAGATGGTCTGAACGACGATGGGGGCAAGTCCCAAGGAGGGTTCGTCCAAAAGCAGGTACTTGGGCTCAGCCATGAGACCCCTGCCTATTGCCAGCATCTGCTGCTGACCTCCGGAGAGTGAACCGGCCACATTGTTAAGTCGTTCCTTGAGCGCTGGAAAAATCTCGAGAACCTTTTCGAGCCTTTGGGCGGACACCGAGCGGCTGCTCCTGTAGGCGCCAAGATCGAGGTTTTCGGCAACCGTCATGGTTGCAAAGACCTGTCTACCTTCCGGCACGTGAGACATGCCGTTCGCGACAATTGCAGATGGACCAGCGTTCGTAAGGTCCTTCCCGTCCACGGAGATGGAGCCGGAGCGAGTCCTGATCAGCGATGACAATGTTCTAAGCAGTGTGGACTTACCAGCGCCATTGGCGCCAATTACGGCGACCAAGGATCCAGGGGCAATTTCCAGATCGATGCCGTGAAGAACATCCGGTCCGTCGTACCCTGAAACAAGGTTCTTGATTTCAAGCATCGGTCAATTTCACTTCCGTTGAGCCAAAGTATGCGGAGATGACTGTTGGGTTCTTTTGGATTTCCTCTGGAAGCCCGCTGGCTATTACGCGTCCGGCATCCATGACCGTGACCTTCTGGGCAATACCCATGACGAGCGCCATGTTATGGTCAACCACCAAGATCGTACGGCCAGCATCCCTGATTGCCAGTAGCATCGAGCCCAGCTCCTCGGTCTCGGCGTCGTTCATGCCTGCGCCAGGTTCGTCCAGCAACAGGACTTTCGAGCCCGACATCAGAGCTCTTGCGAGGTCCAGGTGTTTTTGTGCCGCAAGCGGGAGGTTCCCGGCCGGTTCATACGCTTGATCGCTCAGGCCCACGGCTACGAGGATGCTCATCGCCCTTTCGTGGAGTTCGCGCTCCTCTCTTCTGGCGGCAATTGTGCCCACACCGGAGGAGACGATCCCGCTTCTCGAAAGACGCACCCCGCCGAGCAAAACGTTGTCGAAAACCGTGAGCTGTTCGAAGACTCTTGAGGTCTGGAAGGTTCTGAACAGTCCAATCTCTGCAGCCCTATGTGGTCGAGAGATCGGTAACACCTCACCCCACAGACTGACCGTACCGCTGTCTGGTATGTAGAGGTTGGTTATTAGGTTGAAAAGCGTGGACTTGCCGGCTCCATTTGGACCGATCAGCGCTCCTATGGTG
>JAJYVK010000525.1 GCA_021792075.1 Actinomycetes bacterium
GCCCGGGAGGTACACTTGGAGACGGAGAGCGTCAAGAACCTCTACCACCAGGCGCTCCACGACAGCCGGTTCAAGCCGCTCATGGTCTTCAATGACTGGGAGCGCAGGGAACCCTGACCAGGATGTGCATTAAAGACTCCATCGCCATCGCGTGCGCAACTGCGGATTCCCGTGAGCCACTCCGGTTTTTGGGAACGACGCGCTACAGCCTGATCTCGCTCACCAAGGCGCTCGGGAAGATCGACACGCCCATCGAACTCAGCATTTGCCATGAGGCTGACCCTGCGGCTATTGGCTCGTGCGAGCGTTACGAGAGCGCGGATATACCACCGAGGTTATTGCACCATTACGAGTCCCGCGCAAGTTGGGCGATCGTATCAAAACAGATCGACGGGATGCGTTGCTGCTGGCGATGTTACATCGTTCCGTAAAACTGACGCCGATTGTCGTCCCAGAACCGAAAGATAAGGCGATCCGCGACCTGGAGCGCACGCGGGAAGACGCATTGCGAGACTAGCAGCGGGCCCGACTCCGGCTGCGTTCCTTCTGGCTGCGCCAAGATCACTTGTACAGCGGTTGTCGCTGGGGCCCAGTACATCAACTCTTCTTGTCGAAGATCCAGTTCGGGGACTCCGCTCACCATATCGCTTTCACCGAGTACCGACTCGCGGTACAGATTCGTACTGAGTGCACTGAGCGGATCGAAGTCGCTCTGCGGCAGGAAGTACAGACTTGGCGCTCGCTCCCGGTGATCAAGGCACTCATAACGCTTCGAGGCGTGGATTTTCTGTCCGCCGCCACCATCGTCGCCGAGCTCGTGGACCTGTGGCACTTTGCGCATCCCAATGACCTCATGGGATACCTAGGCCTGGTACATAGCGAGCACTCCAGCGAGCCAAAGCAGCATCGGGGGAGCTCACCAGGACGGGCAATATGTATGTTCGCCGAATTTTGATCGAAGCAGCCTGGAGCTACCGCTTCCTGGCACGCATTGGAGAACCACGGCAACCGAGGCTCGAGGAGTTCATCCTAACAAGGTGACCACGGCAATTGCGCGAGGGCTGTGCGGGTTCATCTGGTGCATCGGTCGGCAGTAACCTTGGCCCGCTCCAGATAGAACGTCCACAGATCCCTGGCGAATCGGTAACGCGGCGCGATTGACGGGAACCCTCGAGATTTTTTTGTGAGCACCGGGACAAACAGTGATTTCCGTTCCAAGAGCGAGGCAGCCCCGTGACGAAATATAAAATACCACTACCCAACGAGCGAATACGAGCCTGATCCATCGTCGAAGACAAAAGCCCGCAGACGCCGCGTTACTCATTCGCCAGAAGAACCCGGATCGAGTTTTTCATTTGAGGAATTTCCGTGAAACACTTGACAAATAAAAGACCATACGAAAAATCCCTCTCCTTGCGCAGGAGTTCATTCTCCCGCCTGGGCTTGATGAGCTCGTCAGCCCCGACCTTGGGGGCGCCCCGGGTTGCCCCCGTGTCCGGGCGTGATGTTCCTCTCGGCACCAGCGGACGAGAACATGGGCATGGATGCCGAGCGCCTGACGCTATAGTCTTGTCCGATTGCACGATCGTCCTCCTTAACGGGGTGTCTGTGAAATCGGAGGAAGACCAGTATGAGATCAATGCGGAGAAAAATGGTTACCTTAGACTCAAGGAGAAACTGACCGGTTCAGTAGTGCGCCTTCAAACAAATGATAAGATACTGAGCGAAACTTTCTGGAACTACTGCCACAATTGATGAGTGATAGTTGGAGCCAATGGCGGCGACTAGCCTAGACCTCCCCAGCGGAGACTTAGTTAAGTGTTGCTCTTTAAACTTAAAATTGCTTACCTTCAAGTAGGTGATGCGTCTGATGACTGCACATCAGCCAGCTCGGCATAACCGTCACGGAATGGGTCGTCGTCAATGCGCCGTGTCAGACGCTTCTGGACTTTCTTTTCAATTCTTCCGTCACCGATTCCCTAGCAAAACTCGTCGCCAACCCACAGGATTGCGATAAAATGCAGCTCGACCAGCTTGCTTTATGAGTGAACGCCTGTCCGCAAATACGGGATTCTCGAAGATATATAGGTTGTGATGGATAAAACATTGGTAAGTCTTTGGGCAAAGACAAGCAAAAATGCTAACGCTAGCCCAGGGTGGCATCCCCTCGTTCTCCACATGCTAGATATAGCAGCTAGCGCAGATGCCATCTTGGCGCGTGAACCTGAGTCAACGCGCAAAAGAATGGCGGCAGTTTTAGGAATGGAATGGGAGGATGCACGTGCATGGCTTTTGCTCGTCATCGCTTGTCATGATCTAGGGAAGGCTTGCCCAGGGTTTCAGTGTAAGTGGGAGAATCTGACTGGGATGGATTCCGGACGAAGTCCAAATACCGGGATCAACCATGCGTTCGTGAGTCAGGTTGCCTTGACAAAAATTTTGCAAGAAAGAAAGTGGCCAAATGAGTTAGCAGAATTAGTGGCTGATGCAGTAGGGTGTCATCATGGGAGTCGTGCTTCTCCGAGCACGTTGGATCACCTTATGG
>JAJYVK010000526.1 GCA_021792075.1 Actinomycetes bacterium
TGAACCTCGACCAGCCGCAAACATCCCGCTGCAATGGAGGCAGTGCGCGCCTGTTCGGCACATCATAAATACGAAAAACTCGCTAAAAATCTCGCTTGTTTAAGGCCTAGGCTCACAAATCATATGTGGCGGGCCGGGCAAGACTCCGCGTTACCTGATTTTGGCTCTAACCTCTGGATCCACGATCTCCGTTGACAGCAGGTCGGAACTCTCCCAGATAATTGGGCTGTGTAAGCGTTCAGGACGTCGTGCCAACACGCTCTTGCGAATCGGTAACGTCGTCCACGAGAGTCGATTCGGAATCGCTGTCCCAATTGATAGCCAGATAATGAACTTGATCTCTCGAAACCGGCGCGTCGTGGAGGTCAGGGGCTTCTCAGGACACCTCAATACCTTCAAAGTCGAGGACAGATTGCACTTGCTCATGAAACTCCTAGAGCTTTGCAAGCAGTTCCGAGAGCTCGGATACGTGAACTGCAACACGGTTGATATTGGAGGGGGCTTCACCGCTGAGTACACGACGGAAAAAGAGTGGAAAAGCTATGACAAGACTCGAGAGGAGTATTGGAACAATCGCACCTTCACACGTTATTATCCATACTACTACGAACTCAGTGGCACCGCAGGCTTACAGTACATCCTCGATCACGTCAAAGGGGGAAAACCCCTTTCGGAACTCCTGAGAGTCGGCGCTTTCAGGCTGGTCGTGGAGTCCGGTGAGAGTCTTTTGGACCAGGCAGGGATAACCGTGATGCGGATCGCTGATGTAAAGGCGCTGAGGCAGGGGACATTGATAATTGTCGATGGCAACATGAACCATATGTCTGAGCGCTTATACGAAGCCGACTTCTTGTTATCTCCTGAACTGCTTTCCTCCGGCAAACGTGGAGTCCCGTTCGAAGGATTTGTAGCGGGAAACTCATGCATGGAAGAAGACATTATCACGTGGCACAAGATATGTCTCCCCATGACGCCCACACGAGGGGACTTGCTAGTCTACTACAATACGGCGGCATACCTTATGGATTCCAACGAATCGGAATTCACGCGGATGCCGTTCCCAAGGAAAATGTGTGCCCTGCGGGATCGGAACGAATGGAAGGCGTACGATGACGAGTCGTTCAGCCAGGTGGCTTTTTTGGAGATGTCCGAATGATTGCCCATAGCATCTTGGACCTGTTCGGAAACACGCCTATGGTGAAGTGGAGGCCGCGAAGGAGCAACTGGGATTTGTATCTGAAGCTGGAAAAGTATAATCCCGGCCAGAGCATCAAGGACCGTGCGGCCCTGAATATGGTGCTTGATGCGGAGGCAAATGGGAGACTGAAGCCTGGCGGTACGATCATCGAGGCATCCTCGGGTAATACGGCAATCGGCCTCGCGATCATTGCGGCCATCCGTGGATATAGGTTCGTCGCAGTGCTAGACCCGTATGTTCCTAGCGAGAAGGTCAACCTGATCCGTGCATATGGAGCCGAAATCGTCAATTTTGATCCTCCAGCGACCATGGACCTAGGGGCGGCTCTGATTCAGAGGGAGACGTACGCGAGCGAACTTTCCAAGAGAACGCCAAATTCCATCTACGTAGACCAGCATAACAATCCCGCGAATACCGCGGCCTATCCAGCGACACTGGCGAGAGAATTAATCGAGGCCGTTCCAGACGCTGATCTTCTTTTCGGTGCAATAGGCACGTCGGGGTCCATCTGTGGCACCTCCAAGGGGTTGAGAGAAGCTGGACACAAATGCAAGGTTATCGCTGTAGAACCGAGGGGTTCTGTGTTCTTTTCTAGCGAGGGGGGACCGTACTTTCAATCTGGATCAGGTAATCCTCCGGGTATTGAACTACCGAGGATACTGGATCGCACTCTCATCGATGAAGGACTTCAGGTCACCGATGTTGAGGCGTTCAGTATGTGTCGGGCATTGGCTCGCTGCTGCGGCATCCTCCTTGGAGGGTCGGCGGGCGGAGTCCTGTTCAAAGCGTACAAGTATATCGAGCCAATGAAGAGGGAAGGAAAGGCGGTGGTCATCGCCGCAGACGGTGGCGAGAAGTACATGAGTACGATATTCAATGACGAATGGATGCGAGAGAATAGCCTCCTCGACCATGAGCTGGAGAAGAGTATTGCAGAATGGTTCTCCTGAAGCTGACACAAGGCCTGTTGTGGACGCCGCGCGAACTTGCGAAACTGCCGAATCTTGGAGAGCCGAGAAGTAGGTGCACCCCATTGTGAAGGCGCGCCGGAGACGAATTTAACCCGTAGTTCCCCCTGGAATTCGACTCAATATTCATTCATAAGTTATTGCTGGGTCATAGTTTATGGCGGTTGGCCGGGGCCGTTTTTTCTTGTATTTGTACCCATGTAAATAATTTGCATATACTTGACATTGAATTTACATGCGATAGACTTATGCCATGTACATCGAGACCATACCCAACCGTGTCCGTCCTACGAACCACATCTACCGGGGAGTTTTCTGATAGGGGATAATCTGCGGGCATGAGGAACCGATGGTCAGGCCTGCCGAATCAGAATACT
>JAJYVK010000527.1 GCA_021792075.1 Actinomycetes bacterium
CAATCATAAAGAGTTGAAGAGCGGTACCTTGGAGGGGGTGCTGCGTCAAGCAGGAGTACCGATGTAAGAGTTTATTGATGCCCTGGAATGACGATCGTACCTATAGGCCGTGAGAATGCCAGCTATGTCTATTTGGTTGGAAGCGTGTGATGTGCCGAGGGTCAAATCTGACAATCCCAACCCAACATCAACCGTGCGTCATGAATGAAAGAGGTTGTGCGTCATGTAGAAGCTGATGAACAACCACACTGCAATGCTGCATAGACGATGGAGGTTGGCCCTCCGAAGTCGCCTTTTGGGAGGAGGCTTCAAACCACCGTACAGTGCGTTAGCCAAAGACTGTCGTGCGAAGCGGTACGGAAAAGTTAGAGCATTGACTCTTTCAGGTGCGAGTCAAGAAGACGAGCGTAAGCGAACCACTGCTGAAGTGTTCGAAATTGGTATGGACGATGTCGAAACCGGGGGATGGTTAACTCCCGGGACAACTTAGAGGCGCAACCCAATAAGTGCTCTTTGGGCATCCGGCATGGAGGTGGCGTGAGCTTGACATCAGGCGTCTATGTGGAACATGAGAACCCAGCCTTAGACATTCTGAGACATGGTCACAGATAAGGGAAAACCTACAAGTCGCAGATCGATAAGAGGGAAAGTACCAAACGCCTAATTGCTGGGGGCGGACCATCTCGTAGTAGCGATGAAGCCCTTGTAATGAGGGTGGAGCCAAGGGGATGGACTGAACAGGCAAATCAATTGATCAACCCCTCGACAGTAGTCGAGGGGGAGGAACCAAGTGACAAAACCACGACAAGTGAAATCTTTTGACATCGACAAGTACCTCGTAGTAGATGCGTTCAAAGAAGCAAAATCAAACGGTGGAGCACCAGGGATTGACGGACAGACTATCTCAGACTTTGAGAAGGACCTGAAAGACAATCTCTACAAGCTCTGGAACCGAATGGCCTCAGGGAGTTACTTTCCAAAGGCAACGAGATACGTCGAGATAGACAAGTCAGATGGCGGTAAAAGGATACTGGGTATCCCAACCGTTGCCGATCGCATCGCTCAAGGAGTAGCCAAGGCCTACATAGAACCACGACTGGAAGCAATATTCCATGACGATTCTTATGGCTATAGGCCGAAGCGCTCAGCTCACGATGCAGTTGGGAAAGCACGTAAAAGGTGTTGGAGCTATGACTGGGCCATTGATGTAGATATCAAGGCCTTTTTCGATTCCATCGATCATGATCTGCTTCTCAGAGCTGTCTCAACACACGTCTCGGAGCGATGGATACTTCTCTACATCAAACGTTGGTTGAAGGCGCCGATGGAAAACAAAGAGGGCCAACTCATAGAGCGAGAACGAGGTCTCCCTCAGGGGGGTGTCATTTCGCCGATCTTGGCCAATCTATTTCTCCACTACGCATTCGACAAATGGATGGGGAAGAACTTCCCGGATGCACCCTACGAGCGCTATGCTGATGATCTACTAGTGCATGTCAAGACCAAAGAATACGCTGATCAGATCCTAGAAGCACTCAAGCAAAGGATGTCTGAGGTAAAGCTGGAACTTCATCCAATAAAGACCAAGATCATCTACTGCAAGGACTCCAACCGTAAAGGTGAGTTCAACCAGACTCGCTTCGAGTTTCTGGGATTTACCTTTGCACCAAGATATGCCCGCAACAAGTCCAGCAAGAAGTTCAACAGCTTTTTGCCAGCGGCCTCTGATGGTGCGGTCAAAAGAATGGGCAAAGAACTGAGGCAGCTCTGTCTTCATTTGCAAACAGGTAAATCATTATCGGAACTGGCTGAGTGTTATAACCCGGTCATTTCGGGCTGGATCCATTACTATGGACGCTTCTATAAATCCAGACTGGGACAGCTGCTCCGACGCATCAACTTCTATTTAATTAGATGGGCAATGCGCAAGTACAAGCGGTTCAAAAGACGATCACAGTCCTGGAACTACCTCCGAGAGATCGCTAAACGTGATCCCAACCTATGGGCTCATTGGGCATTTGGAGTGCGACCAGGCGAGTCGGTTCAGTAAGAGCCGTGTGAATCGAGAGATTCAAGCACGGTTCCGTGAGAGCGGGAGGGGGAAGTTCCCTCCCGCCACTCGACCAACAAACGCAGTTCATCCTGTAGCACGCTGTTGCCGGGCGTTTTCCAACGAGATTCACACATGCATGTTTACTAGGTAATATGCAGCGTCATGACTTTGGACGCTTTTGTGTGAAACGAAAAATTGCTACCTTACAACCAGCAGGTCACAGGTTCGAGTCCTGTAGCGCCCACCATGGGTTAGTGACAAAACTAACCTGGTCATAACGACAAAAGTCACACCCTGGAGGTCAATTATGGCACCAGGGTGTGACTGTCTATCGGGTTAGTGAGCCATTGCTAATTCATGGCTTCAAATAACCAGTTTTTGCATCTCAGAGGCTCGCTGGAGCGATGTTTTAGGAAGATCTGATCGATTTGGGCTCTAGGCGTAAACGCTAAGGGTCGTTCTTCGCCGTTTAGGCCTCAGGG
>JAJYVK010000528.1 GCA_021792075.1 Actinomycetes bacterium
CAATGGCAGGCCAAAGATTGAGTGGCCCAACGGTGCAAGAGTGGCTTTTTGGCTGGGCCTCAACATCGAGCATTACGAGGTGGACAAGCCTTCCACTAGCATCTTTGCGGGTACAGCAGGCTTGAGTCCTGATCCTCTGAATTATGGTTGGAGGGACTACGGCCCGCGCGTCGGGCTGTGGCGAATGGCCGAAGTGATGCAGCGCCATCGCATAAGGGGTAGCGTTCTGCTCAACTCGGACGTGTGCCGCCGCTACCCCGAAATCATTGAACTTGGCAGCGAGAGAGATTGGGCATGGCTTGCCCACGGAAAGAACAACTCCATCTTCCAGGCTGGCCTAGGTGAGAGCGAGGAGCGTGGTTACCTAAGGGAAGTTGTTGACACTTTGGTCAAAGAGACCGGCCGTTCGCCCAAAGGATGGCTTGGCCCAGCTCTCACCGAAACCTACGACACTCCACGGCTTTTATCTGAGTTGGGACTCACCTACGTTTGTGATTGGTGTTGTGACGATCAGCCATTTCCTCTAAATGTTCCCGGACGCCGTATGATCTCGGTGCCTTATTCGATCGAGATCAATGACATTTCGCTGTTCTTAGGAATGAGTCTCAGTGGCGATGGTTTCTATAGAGTAGTGACGGACCAGTTAGAAATGCTTTATGAATCGGCTTCAGCAAGCGGACTGGTAATGTCGCTAGCTGTCCACCCGTTCATTAGCGGCCAGCCGTTCCGCCTAAAGTATCTTGACAAGATCTTAGGCGCGGTTGCTGAAACCAAAGATGTCTGGCTTGCCACGAGCGACGAGATTGCCGATTATTATCTCGCGCATTATTACGAATCTGCGAGAGAAAGCATTGAGAGGAAAAGAAAAGGAGCCCGATAGGCCGTCGTGTCAACTTACCTTCAAGCTTATAAAAAAAGTTGAAAGTTTTTGGATGGCTCGAAGCTCCGCGAGGCCTCTTGGGCTTTCCACCGTTGCTCAGGAATGAGCGGGTACAAGGATGCCGCGCCCATGAAGGCGGCCGGCATCGAGGTCGGCGATCGCGTCAATTGCCGCATCGAGAGGGTAGATCTGGGTGTGCAGAGTCACTCTGCCCTGAGCCGTCAGCGTCATGAGTTCGGTGAGATCATTGTAGGTTCCCACCAAGTTGCCGATGAAATTGATCTCGTTGGAGATGATGTCGATTGCGGGAATCTGAAGCATTCCTCCGTATCCGATGACGAAGTAGCTTCCGGCTTGGCGGAGCATTGAGATTCCGTCCCCGAGAGCGGTCCCTTCTCCAACGAAATCGATAACGGCCTCACACCCATTTCCATTGGTGATTTCTTTCACGCGGGAAATCTCGGTACCGTCAGCCAAGACAGTCAGATCTGCACCACACTCTCGGGCAAGTTCGAGGCTGGCTTCGGACTTGTCGACAACAATCACCGTCGCTGCGGTCAGTGCCTTGAGTGACTGGATTCCGATGTGTCCGAGCCCACCTGCGCCGAGCACTACCGCGAATGCGCCGGGATAGAGTAGGTTGACCGCCTTCTTGATTGCATGGTAGGCGGTCAACCCGGCATCGGCCAGAGCAGCGACATCCTGTGGCCGCACTTTGGGGTCGAGCTTGACTACAGAGCGGGCGCCAGTCTTGAGGAACTCTGCGAAGCCCCCGTCAGTGTCTATCCCTGGGAACGCGTTGTTGTAACAGTGCATGTCATCGCCGGCGCGGCATGCACGGCAGAAGCCGCACGTGATGAGGGGGTGTACGATTACGGTGTCCCCGACCTCCAAGTGCTCGACGGCAGAGCCGACCTCCTCTATCCAGCCCGCGTTCTCGTGGCCTAGGGTGTACGGCAGAGCAACATGGCTCTTCTCTTTCCACTGGCCCTCGATTATGTGGAGATCAGTGCGACAGAGTCCCGCTCCGCCGATCCGGACTATCACGTCCAGCGGTCCGGTTATTTTTGGGTCAGGTACTTCTTCCAAGACGGGATTTTGCCCATATTTATGTAGTCGGACTGCCTTCATGGGAGGCCTCAGTCCTTGTGAACTAGGGTGTAACGGACTGTCTGTACCCGAATCAATCCATCGCGGAAGATAAAAGTATCTATGCCGTCGTCCGTTCGAGTGTTGGTCGCGTCCGCCTTCCACTCAAGAAGCAAGACGTCGTCAGCAAAGACCTGCGTAGGAAGCTCCCATTTAGCATGGGGAAGCTCTGCCAGGAGCTGCACGAAACCTTCCCTGACGCCCTCCTTACCGCGTTTCACACCTGAAGGGGTGATGAAAAGAGCGTCATCGCTATAGTCGGAAACGATCCCTTCGATGTCTTCGGCACCGAGAGCCTGACCGTGGTGGGCGAATATCTCCTGAGGTGTTCGTGGCATCGCAGAACCTCCTTCCGCGGCCCCTTGTTCAAAATGAGGTCCGCTGTCTTTATCTGCCAACCCACAAGACCGTAATTCCTGCTTGTCGAGCCAGCGTTTACCTTGTCAAAGTATGCGAAGCCTATTCAAGAAGGCTTCTCAGCATCCACGCGGCTTTCTCGTGGGC
>JAJYVK010000529.1 GCA_021792075.1 Actinomycetes bacterium
AATCGTCCTTTTGCTAGCTGGCGTTTCGCCCGGGGAATGCGACAGTTCCATAAGCGGAAACAAGCGATTCTTCCGTCGCGGCTTACGGCGCCTTCTCCGCCAGTCCCGATCTCCTGGAAAGGGTTTGATCCCGGCAAAATCGGCATCTTTCAAAGGTGCTACGGATCTTTGAAATTCCCTACTTACGATCACTGAAATTCCCTACCCTGTAAACCTCCCTTTGGCGTGGATTGGAAGAGAAATCCACCACATAGAGCGTGGGCTCATTCAATGATTGTGATGTCAAAGTCACAACACGAAGGAGACCATCTCCATGTTGTCAAGAGGAGAAGATGTGGAAGCACACGCATTGAAAGAACGGGGATGGTCAGTCCTGGCCATAGCCCGTCATCTTGGACGAGACCCAAAGACCATCCGGGGGTACCTATCTGGTGAACGAACACCGGGAGAGCGCCGGCGAGCTACACCAGATCCTATCGAAGCTTACAAGCCTTATCTTTTGGCCCGCTTCGCCGACAACCCCCATATATGGGCGACCGCCTTATATGACGAGGTGAAGGCCCTCGGATACAGCGAGAGCTACGTAAGCTTCGCTCGCCAGGTACGCCTGGCGGAACTGAGGCCGCACTGCGAGGCCTGCTCTTCGGTGAAGGGACGAGACTACATAGAGATTCCTCATCCACCTGGTGAAGAGATGCAGTGGGACTGGTTCCATCGCCGCGCACCCTGGGGCGGTATGGCCAACGTACTCTTAGGCAGCTTGTCATGTTCGGGCAGGATGCGCGGAGCAATTGCCGAACGGCTCGACCAGCCCCATCTGATAGAAGCGATGGATCTTGTCCTGCGCCGTCATGGGGGAAGTGCCAGAATATGGCGCACCGATCGCCTGGCGACGGTGATTGTGCCTGGCACTAAAGATGTCCAGGCCAGCTTCGCCCCAGTGGCTAAGTACTACGGGGCGATCGTGGAACCTTGTCCTCCACGGCGGGGTAACCGCAAAGGAGTAGTGGAAGCCGGTGTCCGTTACGCCTGTGGGAGGTGGTGGCGAACCATGACCGCTACCAATCCGACAGACGCCCAGTCCAGTCTGGACCGCTTCTGTGTCCAAATAACAGACGCCCGTCTGCGCTCACCGGGCAGGCTGTTGGACCCTGTCAGTGGTGAGGACGCAGCGAGATGGCCTACTGTTGCTGAACTTGCCTCAGCTGAGCCGCTCATGGACCTGCCGGTCTTACCCTTCCCAGCGACGATCGAGCTGGTTGCCCCTGTCTCTAACAACGCCACAGTGGCCTTTCGGGGCAACCGCTACTCGGTGCCGCCAGGGATGGTTGGAGCCCAGATGACACTGCGTCAACGCCTGGGTACGCATGCCCTGGAGGTCTTCTCTCCATCGGGTGTCCTCCTTGTAACCCATAAGCTCAGACAAGCCGGCCAGGGTGCGATTGTACGTACTGCTGAACACCATGATGCTTTAGAAAAGGCGGTTCTGTCGTCGTTCACCACAGCCTCGCCGTGTGAGCGGAAGGGAAACTTCCCACCAGGAACCTCTGCCCGGGCTGAGGCAGCCCGTCTGCTCAGAGATCTAGGCCCCGAGGTGAAAGTTGACCTAGATGCCTATGCAGCCTTGGCACGAAGTCATACATCCAACTCCGGAGAGGAGCTTATTAATGAGTGAGGCCTCTATCTATCAGTCACTTCGCGGACATATGGCCGAGCTGAGGCTCACCGCGGCGGCGGAAGTCTTGCCTAGAGAACTGGAACGGGCTAGAACCGGTGATCTATCACACGTTGCCTTTCTGGAATCTCTATTGGCAATCGAGGTCGAAGCTGTCCACGCCCGGCGTCTTGCCAGTCTGACTCGCTTCGCCGGTCTGCCATCGCCGTTGCACATCTCTGATTTCGACTTCGAGGCACAGCCCTCTGTCGATGCCAAGCTGGTGCGTGAGCTAGAGACGCTTCAATTCTTAGAAGACGCCACCAACGTTTTGATGATTGGCCCGCCAGGGGTCGGTAAGACCATGCTCGCCATTGGGCTTGGCTGGGCGGCTGTAGAGGCCGGTTACCGGGTCCACTACACAACAGCAGCAGAGCTGGCAGCCAGATGCCGCAAAGCTGCCCTTGAAGGGCGCTGGTCTAGCGTAATGCGGTTCTACGCTGGTCCCAGTCTCCTTATCGTCGATGAAGTTGGCTATCTCCCGATGGCCGCAGAGGCGGCCGCTGCACTGTTTCAGGTCGTCACACAAAGATATCTAAAGGGCAGTATCTGCCTCACCACCAATTTGGGCATTGCCAGCTGGGGCAAGGTCTTCAACGATGATCCCATGGTTGCAGCCGCAATGCTCGATCGTCTGCTCCATAGAAGTGTGGTGTTCAACATTGAAGGTGAGTCCTATCGGATGCGGGCACACCGGGCCCGGGCCGAGGCTACACGACGGGCGGTTAGGGGACAATGACCCCGGTATCTGATTACCCGTCACGTCACGACAGCGTAACGACACTTTGTCCAGCTTGCGGAATTGCCTTCGTTCCGG
>JAJYVK010000530.1 GCA_021792075.1 Actinomycetes bacterium
CTTAGCCCCTCGATCCAACCGAGAGGCGACAGCCAGATGAGCCAGTGGACCCCAGTGCCCGAGTCGGCAATCATTCGAAGCGCATAACTCATGCCCAAGACCCAGCCGCCGTATGCCGCGGCCTGGCGGCGAGTCGCGGCGATCTGGCTTGTCAAGGCGCCTATGCCAACAAATATCAGCGGAGCCATGACTAGCGAGAGAGAGAAGAATAGCGCGGGTCGGACCGCAACATCGAACTCCGCCAGCTGGCCTGTGGCGACTGTGATGGCTGCTGTGAAGATCCAGGCAACAAAGACACCACCTAAAAGGCCCATAACCGCCTGGGTAGTGGCGTGCCTGCGTGTGGTCCGACCTGTCAAGAGCAGCTCCCACCTTCCGGCATCCTCCTCGCCTCTCATCAGCTTCGTGCCTATCATCAGTGCCCAAACGCTGCCTATAAGAGCAACGGTAAGCCAAATATGAAAGGCTGTATATCCAGTTACCGTGTTCAACTTCGGACCAGGACCAAACAAAGCACTTGTCGATACGTTGGCCCCAAACGCTGCCGCTAAGGCGTCCCGATCTGCTTGCGTCTTATAGACGTCTAAATAAGACAGGGCTGAGGTGGAGACGAATAGGCCGAATACAACCCCCCACAGCACTCCACTGGGGAATATTCCGCGCAATGTCCGGCGAGCCACAACGAGATCATGTGGCGCGCGGTCCGCTGCCGACCCACTGATTCCCTCAGATCTGGCCGCGCTCATCCGCTCTCTCACCCAGGTCACCCTCTCCGTAGAGCGAGAGGAAAAGCTCCTCGAGAGACGGCTCACGGCTTATCAATTCGCTGACATTGAAGGCGGCCAACACCTCGAGAAGTGGCTTAACCGGGCCCACAAGCTGTAGGTTCACCTTTCGCGCCTCAACCTGAAGCCCGGCTACTCCGGGAACCTTTGACAGATCGGGTGCCTCGTCAGCAAAAGTGACTTCCATCGTCATAGCGGAAAGGTGGCGCATCTGGGCCAGTGTGCCAATCTCGATCAGCCGGCCTTCCCGGAGTATTCCAACCCTGTCGCAAAGGGCCTCAACCTCGCTCAAGATGTGGGATGAAAGGAATATGGTCTGGCCACGTCCTCTCGCTTCGTCGACTAAGTGACGAAACTCGTGCTCCACGATCGGATCGAGCCCGCTTGTCGGCTCGTCGAAGATCATGAGATCCGGTCGAGACATCAAGGCTGCAATAAGGATGACTTTCTGACGATTTCCTCTTGAGTATGTCCGAATCTTCCTGGAAACATCCAGGTCCAACCTCTTTATCAACTCGTCACGGTAAGATTCGTCCACCGTCCCATGCACTCGTCCCAGCAAGTGAAGGGTCTCTTCCCCTGTAAGTGACGGCCACAGGCCGGCCTCACCAGGTACATAGGTGATCCGTTGGTGCGCCTCCACAACTCTTCGATGGCAGTCGAGACCAAAGATCTCGGCCTTTCCCGCGGTTGGCCGGATCAAGCCGAGTAAGAGCCGGATCGTTGTTGTCTTTCCAGCTCCATTTGGACCGAGAAATCCAAACACCTCTCCGGGAGGTACCTCAAAGGAAAGATCGCTTAGCGCATGAACCGGGCCGTAGAACTTGGACAAACCCTCCGTGCGAATGGCTGGATCGGTCATCTGAACTCCTCCGCTCAACGCCAGCACATCCACCCACTGGACCCAAGAGACCTATGAACAAGCTGCCATCCAAAAGCACTATGTGCAACTGTGATTTTACCCATCAGATTCCTTAGTAACACGGTGAAATGAAGTCTCCGCACTCATTTCCCTCCGCGATGAGCCTCGTGCCCTTTACTGCTCTGACAGCAAGGCCTCGATCTCCGCCAATGGATCCCGCGAAGCCTCTCCCTTTGTCTCCACAAATGCACTTATGATCGAACCGTTGAACTCGAAAGGCGCCTCATATCCGTCGCCCACCGCTGGACCCCACTCGTAGCCGCAGGTGATCCCGACCCCGACACCGTTGAAACCAGACGGAGTAAATCTGCCGATCAGCCCCTGCGCCACCCCCAGACCATCGACCAAGAGCAAACCGGTTCCTGAAAGTCCATCTCCCTTCACGAAGCAGTACTCGATGCTGTGGCGCCCGTGGGAAACTACATGCGGAGACTCGATCGTCATTCGCTCCTTTCCGTAGAGATTGTGAACGTAGCGCGGCCTGCCATCGAGAAAATGAAGACTCCATCCCCCCAGCGCAGAGCCTAGAGCCAGCAAGACGCCGGAGGCCTTAGTCCCTTCGGGTATGTTGACCTCGACCTTCAACGAATGGGAGCGGTTTCGAACATTTACCGCAACTCGTTCCGGCACCTGTGCACCGTTCGGGAAGTACCTATAGTGCTCCCTCGGGGTTCGCGAATCGGGCTTCGGGTGGACGAGCGCCCAAAGCACGCGATTGTCCAGGGGAAGGACTTGGTTGCGTTCAGCCTCCCGCCACCAAAGCCCAATCAGCTCCTTTAGCAGATCCGGATTGGCTTCGGCAAGATCGTGCACCTCTGTGGG
>JAJYVK010000006.1 GCA_021792075.1 Actinomycetes bacterium
GGTCTGTGACGTAGGTCAGGACCTCCCTCAGATGGGTTTCCTGGCAGCCGATGAGACATTGAGGTACCTGAGCGGCGTTCCGACGTCTTCTCTGGTCAAAGAGGCGCAGCCCAATGTAAGGGTTTTTACGAGCGCAAATATCGGATCAATTACGCTAAATAGCGCTGAATTTGACACAGGCGCATGGTACACCGGTTCAACCACCGCCCTTTCAAGCGTCTTCTACAAGCTCTGGAGCGGGAGCTAAGTCGCACGTCTTGAGCTGAAGGTCGAGAAGTGTTCGACGGGTCGAACATTGTGAGAGGAGTTTTAAATTGAGCAATTTCGATGGAGCTAGAAATGGAGTTGGCGATCTTTCTCCAAAGCTGGAAATTCGAAATGCCTCTAAGTCTTTCATGACTGGTCGGCCCGTCTTATCTGGAGTGAACCTCTCGGTGATGCCTGGCGAGATCCACGCTCTGGCAGGTGCAAACGGTTCGGGAAAGTCAACCATTGTAAAAATATTGGCTGGCTACCATAGTGCTGATGAAGGCACTGAAATCTTTGTTTCGGGGAATCGGCTCTCTCTGCCGATCAACCCGCATGAAGTTCGTCAAGCGGGTGTCAGGTTCGTTCATCAGGATAACGGCTTCATAGCGGGGATGTCGGTACTTGACAACATGTGTCTTGGAAGGGGGTACTCGCTCGGTCCGGTTTGGAAGATTCGATGGAAGGAGGAGAAGCGTTCAATCCGCGAAGAGCTGAGCCGGCATAACGTCTTTGTTGACCTAGATGCTGATGCAAAGACGCTGTCGGTGGCGGTAAAGGCGAAGCTGGCAATAATTAGGGCGCTTTATTGCCGCCCTGGCGAGGCATTGACGACTGTCATACTGGATGAGCCGACGGCAGCCATGGGTCGGGAAGAGGCGACGGGCTTGGGCATCTGGTTGAGGGAGCTTGCCGGCCGGGAAGGGCTGGGTGTCCTCTTCATCGGACATAGGCCTCAAGAGCTCAGGGAGATTGCGGACCGGGTGAGCGTGCTGCGAAATGGGCAGATAGTGGCAACCTTCAATTCTTCTGAGGTAAGCAATGAAGAAATTGTCGAGGCGTTGGTGGGATCCAGGATAGGCTCATTTTATCCCGCTAGGAAGAACACCCTAAGAGACCCCAACGCCGTGCTCGTGGTCGAAGAACTTTGCGGCCCAAGGGTCTCGAACATGAGCTTCTCATTGTACCCCGGGGAGATCGTGGGTGTCACTGGCCTACAGGGCTCTGGTTTCGAAGAACTGCCGTATCTGCTTTTCGACTCGCAGCGCGGAGCGACAGGGAGGCTTGTCCAGAGGGGTGTGGAAGTTGATCTTTCTCGTACGTCAATCTCGGACCATATCTCGCGCGGCATGGTTTTGGTACCTGGTGACCGCGCTAACAATTCGATCGTGACTGATCTGAGCATACGCGAGAACATAACCCAGCCAAAGCTGCGGCAGTTCATCAAGAGTGGCCTCTTGCGAAGTCGGGAAGAAAGCGAAGATGCCCAGCGGGTCGCTCGGGCATTCGGCGTCACCCCAGTAAGCATGGAAACTAGGCTTGCCGCCCTCAGCGGCGGCAATCAGCAGAAGGTAGTGGTCGGCAAGTGGATGGCGCTCAGCCCTGAGATTGTGCTGCTCCATGAGCCAACTGAAGGCATAGATGTTCTGGCCAAGAGGGAGGTTTTCAGGCTATTGGCTGAGAGGGCGGCATCAGGAGCTGCGATTCTGATTTCGTCCATTGAATATGAAGATCTCGCACACGTCTGTGATCGAATACTTGTCTGCGGTCATGGCAGGATTCGCATGGAGCTAAAGGGTGAAGCGGTCACCGGTGACGATGTCGTGCGCGCGGCTTTTCAAGCGAGTCTTGAGGACGATAGCGAAGAGGAGCGGGTGACCTGGTCTGTCGGCTGATCGCCATCAGCCGATGCTGGCCAGCTTCATTGTGCAAGCTTTCTTGGATTACCTAAAGACCATATCTTGACGAGTCGAGCATGCGATAGTCGTGAGAGGCTAAAACCACATCCGCCTCCTTTTCCAGTCGTTTGAAGGATTTGTGGCACTCTTCTATGCCGCAGTTGAGTGTTGGGGGAATGTGATTGCCGCCATTTCCCTCCCAGTTCTCCACTTGGTTGACCAGATCTCCTACAATTGCATGCCTTCCCACTTTGGTGTCGAAGATCGCACCGGAGGAGCCGGGGGTGTGCCCAGGCAATGCCAGGATTTGGAAGCCTGGCGCCACTTCTGTGTCGCCTTCGATTGCTTCGATCTTGTCGAATGCCTTCATCCAGCTCGGAATTACATTTCTGAAGCCGGTTTCATAACCGGTCCGGTGCTCCGCCTCGGGGGAAACCGCGTAACGAAGTTCCGACCGTTGGACTAGCAGACGTGCATTGGGCAGATGCTCCGCATATGAGCAATGATCGAAATGTAGGTGCGTGAAGACTACATGGGTGATCTCTGTTGGATCGATACCGTGCGAGACGAGCACGCGGTCGATTCTGTGTTCGTCTCGCACGTCAAGGCCTACGTGAAATTGCGATGTCTCCTTGGTTGGAACTGCAGGACCCGTATCGACCAAGACGAGTAGATTTGTCGTTGTGCTTCGGGCAAGCCATGAGATACACGGAGCCTCTATTTTTTCGCTCGAGTCGAGGCCGTATAGGAATTTGGCTAGCGGAAATGCTGGAAACCTCCCGACTACGAGCGGTTCTAGGACATACTGGTCCGACATCTAATCACCTTCCAAAGTCTCGTTCGCCAATCAGTGCATGAAGGACCCGCCGTCAACCACGAGGGTTTGTCCAGTTATGAAATCACTGTCTGGCGAGGCAAAGAAGGCAACTGCTCCGACAAGGTCAGACGGCTTCTCCGTTCGCTTGAGAGCTCGGTCGTTGGCTCCAGCGTTCCTGAATGAAAGAGTCGATTCATCGGGATTAACCTCACTTAGCGTATTTCCGGGGGCGACGCAGTTGACGTTGATGTTGTAGGGACCCAGCTCCCTTGCCAGAGTCCGAGTGAAGCCAAGAATGGCAGCCTTGCTGGTCACGTAGTGTATACGGCTGGCAGAGCCCTTGAGAGCTGTTCCGGAGCTTATATTGATGATCTTGCCAGACATCTGCTTCTTCATGGCAGGTGACACCGCGCGACTTGCCAACCATGCGCCCTTGACGTTGACAGCCATCATGGCGTCCCATTCCTCGATTGCGATCTCGTCGAAAGGTGAGCGCGACATTGGGATTGTGGAGAAGATCGCTGCGTTGTTCACCAAGACGTCGATACGGCCAAAGGTGTCGAGGGTCTTCTTCGCCATCTCATCAAGACTCCCTGGGTCTGTGACGTTCGTGGCGACGGCTAGCGCTGAATACCCTTTGTTCTTGAGCTCAGCTTCTGCCTTCTCCCCAGCTTCGGCGTCAAGTTCTGCTATGACCACTGCAGCGCCTTCCAAGGCTAGGCGTGCTGCGTAGGCTAGCCCAATACCGTGGCCGGCTCCGGTGACTATTGCGACCTTGCCTTTGAGCCGGTTGCTGATGATCTCATTTGAGGCTCCGCTATTTTCAGTGAAACTCGTGTCGTTCTGACTCAAAGAAAGGTCCTTTCTCCCCCTAGGCGACTCTAGAAAAGTCGCTAGAACTAGAATGTGGCATCCAAATTATAACAAGACGGTCTATTGACGGCTTGCTGTCAAGCACTTACGCCGGATCTCGAACCGACACAAGCGCATTTTCAACGGATCGGCCGTTGCCGAAGCATGGTTGTCAAGGATTTCGAAATCTAGCCACGACCCTGATTGGACATCTCGGGAGGTGCGCCTTCGTAGCCTCTTGGGCTGATCCAGACGTCGATCAGCGCGGCGTTCCCCAAGTCGACTTCAGAAAGAGCCTCTGCCAAGGCCTTCTCCAGTTCGACCGTGGTACGAACCGGACCGAAGCCCTTCAGCCCGTGTCCCCGTGCGATTGTGGCCAGGTCGGGGTCAGGATCCCTCAGATGCTGACCGACCCATCGGTTTTCGACCGGTCGTCCTCGGGTGATGGCAACTCTTTGCTGATGTACTTCGTCGTTGTAGTATGCCCTGTTGTTTGCTACCACCACTAGAAGTGGAAGTCTGTGATGTGCAGCGGTCCACAACGCTGAAGAGGCCATCAGGTAATCCCCGTCGCCGATAACAGCAACCGGTAGACGGTCGGTTCCTGCAAGCGCCAGGGCCGCACCCACGGCAACGCCGGGTCCTGCTCCGACACCGCCGCCTCCATCACGTCCCAAATAGTCGAGTGGATCGTTGAAATCCAGCTCTTCTCTGGACCAGCCAAGTGGTAGGCCGGTCCAGGTGACTTTGCGGCCAGCCAGTGCACTCTGCATTGATGCCGCTAGCTCAGACATCAGCAGCTGCTCTCCGTCTTTCTCCATGGTTGCGGATTCGGCAGGCTGGAACTTTGGTGGCCAGCCTATCCTTGATATAGGCGCATTCCCTTCAGCTTTTACCAGTAGAGCGTCCACTAGCGAGTTAGGGTCGGCGCAGATTGATAGATCGACTTTGGGAAGTACATAGTGATCTTTGCTCCACCCGTTGTGGAGCGCTTGGTCGTTCGTGCAAGAGATGACCGTCTGGGTGTCTCCTGAGTCCGCTGTCTGAAGAGTTCCACCGAGATCGACCCAGTCGAGACTGAGGATTAGATCTGCATCGCGAATGAGTGACCTTCCTGCAGGGGTGATTCTGGCTCCCGGCCATGCTGGCTGCAGAGGGTGCTTGGTGGGGAAGACTGCGCCGATCTTGAGGTCGGTCAAGACGCAGGCTCCAAGGGCCTCTACCAATCTGACTCTATCGTCCCATGATTTCCTCGTTCGGGACACTCTTCCCATCAGAATCAGGGGTCTTCTCGCTTCATTGAGAAGCCTCCAGGTTTCGTCCACCACCTGTGACGGTGGCGCAGGCGGAGTTGGAGGCAGATATCTCGCCAGGTTTGGCATTTGGACCGGCTTGGAGAGCCTTTGCTCCTGGATCCCTGCATCCAGAACCACATAGGTCGGAGCGCAAGGGTAGGACCGCGTCACCTGATTTGCTCTGGCCAAGGATTCGACCGCAGCCGTAACGGACCCGGGCTGGTCGTCCCACTTGATGTAGTTGCGAATCAGCGCTGCCTGATCTGTTGCGGTGTGGATCCAGTCGATCCATGGCCGTCTTTCTGTCGCATCGAGAGGTCCTGTAGCTCCCAGAATCACCATTGGCATGCGGTCGCAATATGCGTTGAAGATTGCCATCGTTGCGTGCATAAGCCCGACATTGGAATGAAGGGCAACGGCCATGGGCTTTCCGGTGACTTTGGCGTAGCCCTGCGCTACCGCGACGGCATTTTCCTCATGCAAACAGAGGATCATCTCAGGCTTGGAGTTGCCAAGATAGTTCACAAGGCTGTCGTGCACACCCCTGTAGCTCGCACCTGGGGTGAGGCTTATGAAGGGAAGGTCCAGCTGGCTCAGTACCTCCGTGATGGCGTCGCTACCCCATTCCATCTGCGGACGGTTTTCGACTGGAACGGTCAGCTTTTCAATTTTCACTCTGGTTCTCCTTCTTGATGTCTAATGGCAAAAGGGCAAATGCGATGAGCCGAACCTGGCCGCTGCGCATCACCGAAGCAGCTTGCATAAATGTCGGCTGCTCACCCCGGCCGGCATCTCGCTGTCTCTCGCAGTGATCCAGATGGGGCTTCGATCACAGTTGTACGACACTCCAGATTGGATCGCGAGAATCTACAGGTAGATCGGATGCGCAGCACACCCTGACCAGGAAAATAAAGCAATACTACTATCTGCCGTGCCCCTGCTTCTGCCAAAAGAGGACTCTGTTCTGGCAGAACGTGACTATTCTCATTCCGATCAACACCATTGCAACCATGATGATGATTCCCGAGAACAGGCCTGCCGAGTCAAACTGCTGGGTTGCTTGGAGGACAAAGTAGCCAACGCCTTTGTCTGCAGCGATGAATTCACCGACGATTACCCCGATCATCGCAAAAGGAACGCTGGCCTTCAGCCCGGCAAAGATTGGGATCGAAAGCGATGGCAGGACAACCTTCCTGGCGACATAGCCACGCTTAGCTCCCATCACCTGGAAGAGCTTCACAAGCATTGGTGAGATACTGAGCATTCCCATGTACACGTTGTAGTACATGACGAAGAATACGATCATGCTTGCCTGAGCTACCTTTGACCAGATGCCCAGACCGAACCAGAGCAGGAACAGCGGGGCGAGGGCGATCTTTGGGATTCCATTTATGCCGGCGATGATCGGCTCGAAGACGCCTGAGAGGAATTTGATGGAGCCCATCAAGACCCCTACCAGTATTCCAAAGACTACTCCGATTGCGTATCCGAGAATCAGCTCCTGAGCGGTGACCGAGATGTCTGTCCACATTGTGTGGGTTTGAAGGAGCGTGATGGTGTCACTGATGACCGATGTTGGAGAACTGATTAGATAGGCGGGGATTATAGCTCCGCTGATTCCTTGCCAAATGGCCAAGATCGCCAGGATGGCCACGACCTGGCCTATGGAAACTTTGAGCCTCCACTTTCGATCGCGACTTGCCCTGCTGGAAGTCTTTGGCGCAACAATTTCTCCATCGACTGCAACGGCTGTCGATCGTGACTCTATGCGAGTACTCATTGCTTAGTTCCCCCCGGACGTGGTTACTTTGTTGTCAAAATTCTGCTGCAAACAGCGGACTCCCGCTTGCGATACTACTCGTCAAAAGAGCCCGATCTCTTTTCATGTACCAACTAACAGTCCCTCTGAGATGCAATGCTACTTTTGCGAGGGATTAATTACAACCGCACCTTTTCACAGTCTTGTGGACTGTCTGTCTTTCTGTCTTTGCTTCGGATGGCTAAGCCATGCTCTCGACTCCAGGCTCAAGATAAGACCAGATCTTGGTATGCAGCTCCACGAATTCTGTGTCGGCCGCAAGGTGGCGGATCTCTCTCGGTCTGGACAATGGTATAGGAATTCGAGCTTTGACGCTGCCCGGTTGGCCGTTGATGACGATGACGGTGTCACCGAGAGCTATAGCCTCTACCAGATCGTGGGTTATGAACAGAATGGTCTTGCGCCTTGTCTGCCAAAGGTTCAATAGCGTCTCCTGCAGAACAGTTCTCGTAATTGCGTCGAGTGGACCGAACGGCTCGTCCATATAGATCATGGCCGGGTCGTAGGCCATAGTCCTCGCAATGGAGCATCGCTTTTGCATTCCTCCGGATAGCTGGCCGGGGTAGAAATCAACGAACTTCCCTAAACCTACTGCCTCGGCCCACTCCATGGCCTGGGCTCTGCGCTCGGCCTTTGGCACTCCTCTTATTTCGAGAGGGGACATTATGTTGTCTAGCACCGTAGACCATGGGAGCAGATTGGCATCTTGGGTTATATAGCCGACATCACTTGAGACGATCGACTCCACGACCTTGCCGTTGTGAATTATCTGCCCTTCCGAAACCGGCACCAGCCCCAAGGCAAGGTTCAAAAGTGTGCTTTTTCCGCAACCGCTCGGACCCACTACTACACAAAACTCATCGTCGTCAACGGTAAACGACACATCTTGGAGAACATTTACTTCCTGGCCCCCCGGTGTCTCGAAGCGCTTTGTTACGTTTCGAAATTCCAGCAAAGGATTAGCCTCCCTACTTCTTAACTCAAACTGGTTAGACTGTGACGTCTGTCATGCCTCATTTATACGGTATATCGTTTCGGTGATCCTCCTTCAATTGTTGCCGATCTTTTTTGCCGGAAGGCTTTGCAAGCATTCTTTTACCTGATCTGAGCTGCGATACTTTTCGATTCCCATTGATCTTCCTATATGGACGGTCGTTTTTATCGGTGAAAATTTGTTTAGAATAAGCGAAGGAATTCGCGACTATGAACCTATTTAGTCTCGATCATTGTGCTATAAAAGCGGAATGCAACTTGATAGCCGTGTGGCTAAGTTGCATTTTCCAATCAGGGGGAAATTTATGTTTTCTAATAAGAAGGCAGCATTGGCTGTCCTTTTGGTAGCTGGAACTGTGCTCGCTGCATGTGGATCGAGTTCAAACACTTCTGCAACAGCGACGACAGCTGGTGCGAGTGCTGCAACGACGACGACTGCTGCAGCACCTCTAACCAAGATCACAATTGCGCTTCCGGTTGCGGAGCCGGTTCAGTCCCCGGTGTATCTTGCCAAAGTAAATGGCTACTTCAAAAAGCAGGGACTTGACCCAACGATCGTCGTGTTGGCAGGTGACGTGATCGTCAACTCGGCACTTGTGTCGAATAGCGTTCAGTTCACTTCCGTAAACGCAGTCTCGCTCCTTACGGCTGTCTCAAAGGGAATCCCACTGCAGATGGCGTGTATGGAGTACAACGGGCCTGAGTGGGCCATGGCCGTGACGAACCAGCTTGCGGCTTCAGCTCATTTGAGTTCCTCGAGCACTCCTCAGCAGGTGCTTTCGGCACTTAAGGGAGACAAGGTGGCAGTGGTCGGCGGTGCGTCAGCAGCCCCAGGAATCATGCTGAATGGACTTCTCGAGCACTACGGAATGTCAACGAGTTCGCTGACAATATTTGCAGTCAACAGCTCGGCTGCACTTGTCACAGCGCTTCAGCACAACGAGGTTCAGGCGATATTTGATACCCAGCCGATCCCAGCTTCAGCTCAGGCGGATGGTGCTGGAAAGGTTGTCTTTGACACCACGGAGATCTCGTCTCTTGCTGCTGTTCCTTGGGAGGGGATCTTGGCCGCGAAGTCGTACATCGCATCAAACCCGAAGATCGTCAAGAGTGTGTGCGCTGCCATCGCTCAGGCCGACAACTACCTCATCAGTAACCCGAGTGGCGCCACCTCTGCTCTGCAGCCGACGTTTTCTAAGCTGAGCCCCTCTCTTCTTCAGAGTGCGATCACGAGCTACAAATGGGTCAAGGATGCCCAGATGACCGATAGCCAGTGGACCAATGGACTTGCGGCTCTAGAGAGCTTCCACTTGCTGTCCAAGCCGATATCTTCATCGGTGCTGTCCTCCTCCTACACACTTGCGGATCTTCCACCTGCGAGTTAGTTAGGCAAGTAAGACCTTTTTGACCCTCTGCTTTTTCGTAGTGGAGGATCGACGCGCGGAGATCAACCAAGTGTTGATCTCCGCAGTCGTTTTTAAGGCACTTTGTCGAAGTGTCTGTGCAGGATTGTCGTGGCTTGATGCCACCGCGAATCAACTAGACGACTATCTCGAACCTGACCAGCTGAAGGGAGTATGCCTCAGGGCGCTGGCTGAACTCCATTTGAAGCTGATGGTTCAGAAGCTCCGTTGGTAAAGGCGGGGAGTTTCGCGCCAAAGGCATCGCCAGTAACCAGCGTCCGAACTTCATGGCGGCCATTCGATATCGGTGGCAGGTAGCGTCAGGCGTTGGAAGTCGACAGAAGCGGGGAGCGGGTCATTTTCGGAGGCCTTAGCCACGGTGTCAGCAACATCATGATTCCAAGACTGATGACAAAAATAACGCCCGGGACCGCCAAAACCCATAGAACCGGAAAGCTATCAGTAAGAGCCCCCCAGAGTAGGGCAAATGTGGACATTGTCGATCCAACGAGGATATTTGAGAAGGCGGCCACCCTACCTCGGAACTCTCTCGCTGTAGTGCCCTGCAGCAATGCAAGGTATAGCGCCATGAAAGCCGATTGGCTGGCTCCCACCAGGGTAGCCCCGAAGAGGGCGAGAAGCATGTCCTTCGAGATCCCAAGCACCACTAGAGATAGTCCGCTGATCACCCCTGTGAATATCAGCATGAAGGTGAGATCGAACCACCTGGCTCCAACTATGACCAGGAGTGCGCCGAGGATCGCACCGATGCCGATAGCCGTCATCAATCCGCCGTAAATCCCACCGTTGCCGCCAAGGTTGGTTTGCGCAAATTTCGGTAGCAACCCGGTATAGGCCATTGTCAGACCGCAATGAAGGCCTACAAGGATCAAAAGGCCACCGACCATCCGCTGTTTGGTCGAGACGTAAACCAGTGCCTCTTTTAGCGGATTGTAAATCCCCCTTTTTACTGAGGGGATGTGGGGGATGTGGTTACGAAGACTTATCGACAACGTGGTTGCCAGAGCATAGCAGGCTGTACAGAGGAGGTAGACGGGTGCTGGTCCCAGTTTGACCAGGAGCGGCGTAGCCACTGCAGGACCAAGAAACTCAGACCCTTGTTGAGCGATGCGGATCATCGCACCACCGTTCACCATTCGCCTCACGCCGATAACGGCTGGTGTAAGGGAAGACCATGCAGGATTCTGGATCGCATTCCCTATTCCTACACCGAGCGTCGTCAAAACGAGAAGAGGAAGGCTCAAGTGGCCTATGTAAAGAAAAAGGGCAGCCAGAAAGGCCGAAGTCATAGCCACCGATTGACCGATGGCCATTTGGGTAGCCTTGTTTATTCGATCTGCAGCCGCTCCTGCGAGTGGGCCTACGACCGCAACAGGGATGAGGATGCAAAACGCGATAATGCTTGACCAAAAGGCTGAGTGGCTAAGGTGGTAAGCTTCCCACCCTGCGACGACTATAAGGCTGAATCGGCCAGAATTCCCACTGAGTATGCTTGCCCAGATCCTGCCAAAGCCGTAAACCCTGAATGCGGCGAACATCGAGACGTCCTGCTCAACCTCTCCGATCACCTCGTCTTTAGGTGGCGTATGTGTATGTTTGTCTTCGGATGCCAAGGAATCCACTTTACTAGTAAGGCTTACCTCTTGGATAGGTCAAGCATCAATCAGGGAATCGAGCAGGCGTGGTCCAGCACCAAAAGCCCCATCGAAAAGGATGGTCAGCTATATGCCCTCACTCATTTGCAATACTTTACCATCCACGTATCGTTTGGGTTCGAGATTCTTGGAGAGCGCATGTATCTTTGGGCCTCATCCATCAGAGCTGTATCAAGACCTCAAGGTGCAGCTGCTTGCCAGCTTTTTGAGACTGGAGAGCGCACAACTTAGAGCCAGTACGGCGACGGAGCCTCGATCCTTTCAAGCCTGGAATTCAGGCTCCCGAAACGTTCAGAGCGGGATTGCCAGTCGAGATATGCCTGGTTTATCTCCTCGTGGGTACGTCCGATGAAGTTCCACCACATGAGCGGAGTCTCTTTGAACGGCTCTCCTCCGAGGAGCAAGAATATGCTTGGCTCGCGCGCCGTAAGCATGATCTCGTCCCTACCGATGCCAAAGTATGCGAGCATGTCAGGTTCGACTGGCTGCCCATGATAGGCCACCATTCCTTCTAGGACGATGATTCCGTATTCGAAATCTTTTCTGAGTTCCAAGACGCTTGACCCTATGCCCAAGGTTGCCTCGACTCCGACGATCGGTGTGTCGGCTCTGGCGCTGGAGGTGGCGCCACCGAAGCTGCCCAAAAAAACCGTCGCCGTAGCGTTGTCGAAGTTCGCCTCCGGCAGCGCGTCGTGATGCTCGAATCGTGGCACCTCGTTACGGGTGGTATCCGGCTGCGCAATCCATAGTTGGATACCGTGCAATGCTGTGACTTTGGCGGTTGATGATTCTTCGGAGTGCGTCACCCCTTTCCCTGCCGTCATCAAGTTGAGCTCTCCCGGGCGAATTCGTTGTTCAGAACCGAGGCTATCTCTGTGAATAAGTTCTCCAGCCAGGAGCCAAGTTGCGGTTTGGAGTCCAATATGAGGATGAGGGCCAACCTCCATCCCCGGTTTGTCGTCAAGGTCTTCTGGACCGAAATGGTCGGCGAAGCACCAAGCTCCGATGGTCCTCCTCTGCCTCTTTGGCAGCGTACGTTTTACGTCGGTGCCCCCTACCACGCTATGCCTGGGTCGAAAGAGTACGAACGCGGGTCCGTCAGGGGATGTGGGAATCTCGATTGAAGGCAAGGCGTCAGCTTGAGTTATCGGACCGCTCATGGGACAACCTTATCAAATGAACTCATATGCTGACAGCCTCTAAATTCGCATAGCTGCTATGTTCTGGTTATGCCGCAGGATGAGGGGACCCCTGGCCAGACCGTTCGAATTGGGAGAAGAGTCTTTCTTGGGATGGCAGGTCTCGGGGCTTTGGGAGTTCTTTTTGGTTCAAGGGTTCAAGGGGCGGTCGGCTCCGCAATTGGCACGGGTTTGGGCGGGTTGCTGCCAGGGGGTGACCGATTTCGGATATACAGCATTACAGGTACTTTCCCCAGCATCAGTCCGGACGCGTATCGTTTGTCTGTTTCGGGTTTGGTAGAAAGACCGATGACCCTGACTTTGGACCAGTTGATGGCGTTGCCCAGCGCGAAGCTGGTGAAGGACTTTCAATGTGTCACTGGCTGGAGAGTGCCGGAAGTTCACTGGGAAGGGGTGAGGCTAGGGGATATTTTGGATCTGGCGGGCGTAACTGGCAAGGCGGCTGCTGTCGAATTCGACTCATACGACGGTGTAGACACTGAGAGCCTCACTCTAAGCCAGGCGCACTTGTCCGACGTGATAGTCGCATACCGCATGCTCGGTGGACCGATATCGGTTTCCCACGGTGGGCCCGTGAGGCTTTATGTCGCGCCAATGTACGGCTACAAATCACTCAAATGGCTTTCAGAAATCCGAGTGGTGGAAAAGCCGACTTTGGGTTTTTGGGAAGTGAATGGATACCCGGTCGATGCATGGATCGGAAGTGCGAATGCGCCAACAATTTGAAACCGGTGACAACGACCAGCGCAAGATCTTGCGCTTCGACGGGGTCGAGAGGCTAGCCCACTGGGTCAACGCAGCGTTTTTCACAGCTCTCATCCTTACGGCGCTTCCGCTTTACTTCGGACAGGTGGAGGCATTGGTCGGTCGACGTGCGCTCATCGCCGAGATCCACACCTGGACGGGCATCATACTCCCGGTGCCACTTCTGATCTCGATGTCAGGTTCATGGGGCAAACGCTTCAGAGCTGATCTCGGTCGATTCGGTCTTTGGAACCGAAGCGAGCTCAAGTGGCTGCGTTCGATCGGTCGTGATCTCTTTGTCCAGTCGGACAAGTTCAACCCAGGCCAAAAGTTGAACGCCCTTTTCATAGGCTCCTCAATCGTGGTGATGTTCGGAACCGGTTTCATACTTCGCTGGTTCAACTTTTTCCCCCTGGATTGGCGAACCGGAGCAACTTTTGTCCACGATGTATTGGCCTTTGCGATAGTCGTGGCTATTCTAGGCCACATCTTTTTTGCGTTGACTCACAGAGAAGCCCTGAGATCGATTTTCACGGGTTACGTTAGCAGATCGTGGGCAGCACAGCATGCAAGGCGGTGGCTGGCAGAGGAGACGCATGGCTCCATCGAAGACTGACACAAAATTCCACTCGAGTTCTGAGTTGCGGAATTCCAGTGGGAAAATGTAAGTGTGTCTGAGCGCTGTTTGATACTTTGAATAGGGCTCTCGGTCCTTTCGCTGCAAGGTGGGCTATCTCCTCATTCTATTTTGCCCCCTTCGAACTATTCGAAGTGATGCATCAGAGGTCTAATAGCGGTCTTTTGTGTCCGCGTGGTGAAGTTCTGCCGCACCATCCATGTTGGATCGTAGGATTAGGTGGAGCTGAGTTGAACATGCATCCAAAAGTTCACGACCTGCGAATCAGGGGAAAGAACTCTTGGCATGGCTTTGCTCTCGAGGCGGCTCTGGCTTTGCAGCAGTAGTAGATCAGGGAAGGGATGACAGTCTTTGATTCGCGCTTAGTCCGAGTTGCGGCACTCCGAAATTGTCCTCGATCGTCTTCAGCAGCGAGTAGTGGTCCATTGGTTGTGACAAAACGGTCCCTCTCGATAGGCCAGGTTCGATGACAAGGGTCAGAACGTGGCCTCCTCCAGAAGAGGTGATGGCGCCAGAAGATGACAGCCCGCGATTATCACCGCCATTGCCCTCGTCCCATGTAATGTAGAGAGCCCCGTTGTCCTTCCATGCGGAAGACGAAGTGATCTGGCTGACCATATTTTGCAGCCAGCTCGCCGCGGTGGATGCTGGGCAGTTGTGTCCGTCATTGCATATGTTCGGAGTTATCCATACAAAGCTTGCCAGTTTCGCCGAGGATGAGCCGAGTTGAGATGTGAGTTCGCTGAGCGGCTTTATGTTCGCGCACAGCGAAGTCGATGTTCGAATGTTTTCGAAATACACGAAGGGGTCATGTTTTCCGGCATAGAGGCCGCTGGGTGCATAAGGGGAGAGATAACAGCTGTTTGGAATCGATTCCATGTATGCGGCCCAGGAGACGCCTTTTTGACTGAGTTCGGTTGGAAGATTTGCGGAGTTTACGAAGCATGACACGCAGTCAGACGAGATGCCAAACGTCGATCCCCCGATTAAAGACAGATAGTTGGGGAGCGATGGGTGAGTTGTGGCGTAGTAGTTTGTGGCGTAAGCCCAGGAGTGTGCAAGACTGCTAAGTTGTGGAGTTGCCATAGCCGCCCTGTAGCCCAGGTTTTCCATGATTATCACAAAGACGTGTGGATGCTTTGGTCCAGGCTGAGCAGTCACAGGGGTTGCGGGCTTGGTGGTCGTTGTCGGACTTGGCACCGACGTTGGCGTAGTCGACGAAGGGCTTCGGGTTGAGGTCGTCTTCGCAGGCGAGGAACTGGTTGCACCACAGCCGGAGAGCGCAAGAATTGTGAAAAATGTTGCGAGATAAGTCAGCGGTTGTTTAAACATGTTTCTAGTAGGGAAGACAAAAGTGCGGTGCGTCCTTTCCATTCTATGGTCAATTTCTCAGCCGCGTTATTCACCCGTGATCGCTATCTGTCGCACTCCATCATTCGATGGTTTGTGGAAAGGCGTGGGTTCTGCAGGAACGCATGACCGAAAAGCTCTTGTTCA
>JAJYVK010000531.1 GCA_021792075.1 Actinomycetes bacterium
ACGCGCTCGAAGCGACCGGAATTCCCGCCAATCCTGGTCCGCTAGGCGTGTTCCGGGAGCCTGAAAACACACCGCGGCACACTGGGTCGATCTGGCTCGCCGGAGCGTCGATAGGACCGCTACAGCTTATCGACTCATGCATCTGACCTCCGACGTCGCTGTAGCTCACCTGGCCGTCAACGTGATCGGATGCTGTCACGGCAAGTGCTTTGTGACCCCTGACGGTGGTAAACGCATACTTCTCAAACGAATTAGAGGCCGGGAGGTTCGAAAGCAGCCCGATCTGAGAACTCTGTTCCACGGTCAGGCTGATCTGTTCTGGAGAGCCGGCGGTTCCGCCTTGGTACACGACGGATCGCTGATAGTCGGCCGGATTTGTGGTCTTGTTGACTTGCTGATCCGAGACAAGGCTGAAGCCGGACGGCAGATAGTCGAAACCAATTTCACGGTTGAGCAGATGAGGAGGGCCCGGGGTCTTGAAACTCGTGAACTGCACAGTAGTGAGAGGCTGGCCAAGACCGAGGCCAGTCACGGCTCCGCCGAGCAAAAGCATGAGCACGAGGCCGCCAACGACTGAACTACGGCGCCTCAATCGGCGCCTCCGAACACGGGCTTTGATCTCCTCCATTGGAAGAGCCAAAGAAGACATCTCTTCAGAGAGGGCCTTTGCCAGGCCTTCATCTAGAAACATTGCACTCCTCCCCCTGGCAGTCGTGACCGATGGCTATCATTTCGCTCAAGCGGCTGTGGGCTGCACGAAGAATCTGAGACACTGTACCTCTCGTGACACCGAGAACCGAGGCGACCTGGGCTTCCGTCAAATCGCCGATGTAGCGGAGCACAATCACTTCCCGCTGACGGCTGGAAAGCCTATTGACCATCTTCCATATCTCATCCAACTTCGACGGGAGGGCCGTCTCACGCCCAGTTTCTGAGGGAGGGAATACGCGATTAGCCCTTTTTGTAAGCCGCCTAACAAGATTCAGCGCCACTTTGAACGTCCATCCGGATGGCGACTCCAGACTCCTCACCCTATGCCAGCGGTCGTATGCGCGTACGAAGGCCTCGTCGACAGCGTCCTGAGAAAGGTGGAGATCGCCAGTCATCAGCACTAGTGCCGAAAGAATACGAGAATGTTCTTTTAAATACCACGACTCGAACTCAGAGTCCTCTTCGTCTCTCACAACACATTAAGCCTACGAGATCGACAAATTGCTGAGTCGAATTGATGATTTGCTCTTTGGAGTGCACACATATGTTAAGGCACATAGTGAAGTCTCGTCTGCCGCGCTCGGTGGGCTGCTACGGATGTGGACGTGAACAAGGCTCTTTTTGGCCATGATCTAAAAACTCAGGAGCTACACGACCAGCGAGATCATCTTTGGAAGGCGGACGAAGGTCTTCTTGATCTCTCTTCCTCCCAGCGCTTGCTGGACCTTTTCCGAGGCCAATGCAAGCGCAACGGCAGTTTCTTCGTCTATCTGCGAATCCACCTCGATCTTGTCGCGAACCTTTCCATTTATCTGAACGACCAGAGTCTCCCTTTCGGACTTGACAAGTTCAGGGTCCGCAACCGGCCAGAGCTGGGCATGAACAAGTCCGCCATGGCGAATGTCCCAAATCTCCGCTGTTATGTGAGGTGCCATCGGCGCCAACAGTTTAGTAAGCGTGTCCACGGCAAAGTCGAAGGTCGATCTCTGGGCCACTGACCCTCCGTAACGGTATAGTGCGTTCGTGAACTCCATCATCGCTGCAACAGCGGTGTTATAAGACCATCGCTCGTAGTCATCCGAGACTTTGGCGATCAGCCGGTGGGTAAGGCGAAGCATCTCCGTGTCGGAAGCGTTCGCATCGCGGTCCTCTACCTTAATTGAGACTCCAGGAAAGCTCTCCGCAGTGCCGAGGGCAATCCTCCAGACACGGTTCAAAAACCTGAAACACCCGTCTATCACATCGTCGGTCTGATCAGACCAGTCAAAATCCTCGGCCGGAGGCCCGACAAACAGGTGGAAAAGGCGCAGCGAATCGGCCCCGACGCTATCGAAGTACTTCTGTGGAGCGATGAGATTGCCCTTTGATTTAGACATCTTGGACCCACCCAGTCGAATCATCCCCTGAGTAAAGAGCTTCGTAAAAGGCTCCCTGATGTCGGCGGGCACATAACCTAGATCTGCCAACGCCTTGGTGAAAAACCTCGCATACATCAGGTGCAGAATCGCATGCTCTATTCCGCCAATGTATTGATCAACCGGCATCCATGTCGCCACGGCCTCCTTCGAAAAAGGCACGTCGTCTGCGAAAGGGTCACAGAATCTCAAGAAATACCACGAGGAGTCGACGAATGTGTCCATAGTGTCCGTCTCGCGAATCGCATCCCCATGGCAATTAGGGCAGGTCGTATACTTAAAAGTGGGATGGGTCGCCAGTGGAGACTCACCGGTAGGCAGAAACTCGACATCGTCTGGCGCCAGCACTGGGAGCTGATCGAGCGGGACCGGCACCAATCCACATTCAAGACAGTT
>JAJYVK010000532.1 GCA_021792075.1 Actinomycetes bacterium
CGAACTCGTAAAGGTCAGAATAAGCATTGCTAAACCAGCAACAAAGCCGAGCAAAGCCCACTTGATGTTCCTTCCGGCATGTCGATACACGGTCTCCGACCTTACGCGGGACGCGAACTCTGGATCGTTCTCATAGAAATTCTTTTCGATCTCTTGGAGAATCCGATGTTCTTCTTCTGAAAGTGGCATCTGCGCCTCCTTCCCGCGTCGCTGGGGTTCTCAGACTCCAGCAATTCGTACGTTATGCCTCAGTTTCTTTTTCCAAATACATCTTACTACAAGAGCGCGAAATAATACATAACGGAACTTGCGTGAAAATCCGCCTCCATGCAGAAATGAAAGACGCCGCTTGCGAACCATGGAACAACACCTCACGAGGTATTTTCGAAGACCGGCTAGGTTGAATCGATATCTGAACTACAGCCTCTCCCAAAGACTCGCTCGATCCGGCTCCCACCACTGCTCGAACCGGTGAATCGCACCGACAAAGAGCGTGGGATGACCAAGTTTCCCGGCTCTTAGAGTGACCTGAGTTCGGATCTGTCCCTAAATTTTGGACTCTATAAACAAACCTTGGAAAGCATTTTTGGCATAGAACAGGATATCCCCAACCCAAGCTAAAACCCAATTAACACCAGCTGCCTAAAATCTGCCTGCATTGCTATGACTTTGCGGAGCAGGCGCCGACGCTGATTAATCGATCAAATCCCAGCCTCGCGCGATGGCCAGCTCCGCCCAACCTTCTATATCCGTGAGAACACTGCCTGTCACATTCCCAACTCAAGAAGCCGAAAAGCTTCTGCGAACCCAGCTCCGACAGCCCTCCCCGTCTCTTTGGCCCTAGTGGATATCACCTCGCGCATCAACTCCACTCGGTCGCCAATCTGAGAACGGTGGCACAACACCGCGTCCAGCTTCTTCTGAATCGATCTGGTCACGTCCACGAACGCATCGGCTTCCAAAGAGCCTGATAGAAACACCGTGCTCACCTGGTGCGCGGGACCTTCTGATGGAAAATAGTGAGGGAGGCTGGCAGCTGGCGAAACTGAGTCAAGCACGGTCCACCCCAGTTCGCGGTGATCTCGGTGGTTGAAATACCCTGTTCCGAAGAATACCGCTGTCGGATCCGGACATAGCACTGCCTCCGGCCTGAATTCTCTTATCAACTGGACTAACTTCGCACGGAACTGCGTAGAGTTCTCGATGCATCCGTCCGGAATCGAAAGCCGCACCAGCTTGGAAATGCCAACGATCCGCCCGGCTTGCTCTACTTCCTCGGCGCGCTCAGACTCAAGTTCAAAGACGTCCTTGTCGGGATTTATCGTGCCCTTTTCCCCTTTCGTGCACACGACGAGATCCACCCTTGCTCCGAACTCTGCCCACAGTGCCAGGGTGGCTCCACAAGAGACATCCGCGTCGTCAGGGTGGGCATAGAACGCCAATGCCGAAGACGGAACCTTTGAATACAATCGACTCACTTTTCATTCCTAATGTAGTTCGGTTGATTTGAAGGTGGTAAAGCGTGAAGCTCTGAACTGCCAAAATCACCCGACGCTGAGATGTCCAACTTGAGGTGATTCCTGATTCAATGGGATTCTAACAGCGCCTAGCCTGGACATATGAAAAGCTATCAGACTTTCGTAGAAGCGGCAAAGACCTTCGCCGTTGACGCCGCGCGACTCGCGAACTCCTCCCGAAAACGGCACTTTTCCGTATCTTCGAAATCCTCAGTCAACGACATGGTCACGAACGTGGACAAAGAAACCGAGACCTACCTTGTTGAACGCATCTCCCGAGAGTTTCCCAATGACACCATAATCGCGGAGGAAGGTGGTCACCGAACTGGAACATCCGGTATTTCCTGGGTAATAGACCCAATCGATGGAACCACCAATTTCATCTACGACTTTCCAAGCTGCACAGTATCGATTGGCGTGCAGGATAACGACACTACTGTCGCAGGCGCCGTATGCGATGTCATGCAAGGCGACATCTACTGGGCTGGCGTTGGAATTGGCTCGTTCAAGAACGCGGACCCCATACATGTGCGAGATGGGGTACTGATTGAAAACTCTCTCATAGGTACCGGATTTGGCTACAGCAGCGCGCGCAGGATCGCCCAGGCCGAATTCCTTGCAAGCATTATCGGCGAAATCAGAGACATAAGGAGGACTGGAGCTGCCTCGCTTGACCTCTGCTATGTGGCCGAAGGCCGACTCGATGGCTACTATGAGGTGGGACTCTGGCCTTGGGATTTCACGGCGGCGGCCTTGATCGTCACCGAAGCCGGTGGATTCGTGCTCGGCCCAAAGGGCACTACTCCGTCAGGAGAGCTCACCGTCGCAGCCTCCACCATGGAATTAGCAAGCTTTCTCAGAGCCAAAGTGGTGCCACACCTCCCCCTCGCCGACGCCTAGGAGAATACCTGCTCCAACCTCTCTAAGGTCTTTTCAATGGAGATGAGGTTCCTCACTGGCGCATCAATCAGTTGGATGAAACGAATGCTCTTAGCAGTGGAGTAG
>JAJYVK010000007.1 GCA_021792075.1 Actinomycetes bacterium
GGATCGAACAATAAAAGAAGAACTAGCAAACGGTCGAATAGTCATCGATCCATTGGACATGAGGTGTATCCAGCCGTCCTCCGTTGATCTTCACGTCGATAACTATTTCAGAGTCTTCCGTAACCATACGGCTCGAGTAATAGACGTGAAAGAAGATCAGTCTGGGATGACCGAGTTGGTCGAAATTGGAGATGACGAGGTATTCATTCTTCATCCCGGCGAATTTGTTCTCGGCTCCACACTTGAGAGAATTGGGGTCCCAGATGACCTCGTGGGGCGCCTTGAAGGCAAGTCATCGCTTGGCCGTCTCGGTCTATTAATCCATTCGACTGCTGGCTTTGTCGATGCTGGATTCAATGGCAATATAACTTTAGAGCTTTCTAATGTTGCGAATCTACCGATCACTGTATATCCGGGGATGAAGATCGGTCAGATCTCTTTTCTGAGGATGACCACCAAGGCAGACATTCCATATGGTTCGGATTCGGTGGGCTCAAAATACCAGGGGCAGAGGGGGCCGACCCCGTCACGATACTTTGAGAACTTCCAAAAGTGACCTCCGTTTAGCAGGAGCTATGTTGTGAATTTGTTCACATTGATGTCGTTCGATTGTGATAGTTGCATCAATGTTAGCTAGTGTAAACTAACCGCTTTTTAGAAAGAACCCAGTAACTGGAATTGCGAGGGTTGATTCACGATCAACATTCGTTTTGCTAGGAGGATTTAGTTGAGATTGCTGATTGGTGTAGTCATTATCGTGGTGGCTGCAGTGTTCGCGGGGAGAAGACTCTTCTTTCTCTATAGTCTTATTTCATCTGGCAAGCCAGCTCCGGGAAGAACTGACAATGTGGGCGGCCGCATCTGGGCTGAGCTTTCTGAGGTCATCGGACAGCGCAAGCTGCTTAAAAAGACCGTTCCCGGAATTGCCCATGCACTCACCTTTTGGGGTTTCATCATTCTTCTTGCCACGATTATCGAGGCTGTTGGGGCGCTTTTCAGCCAGACATTCGCGATCCCTCTTATCGGGCATGATTCATGGCTTGGTTTTCTAGAGGATTTGTTTTGCGTTTTGATCCTCGTTTCACTTGTAGTCTTCACCGTCCTTAGAATCCGGAATGCACCGTCACGAAGGCAGAGAGAGTCCAGGTTCTATGGCTCACATACCGGCGCAGCCTGGATCGTGCTTGTCGGCATAGCGCTCGTCATTGTGACCCTGCTCATGTACCGGGCTGCCCAGGTCAATCTGGGACACTTTCCGTATGGCGATGCAGCGTTTGCCTCACATGCGATCGCATCATGGATCAAGGGACTCGGCACCACCGCCAACAAGGTTATCGAGCTTGTCTTTTTGGAACTGAATATAGCCGTCATAATGGGATTCTTGATTTTCGTGACTTACTCGAAGCACCTTCACATCATGACGGCGCCTCTGAACGTCATCTTCTCGCGACGCCCGAAGGCGCTTGGAGCGCTATATAGCACTCCGAACATGGACCCTGAGCAGTTGAGCGAAGACGACGTTTTTGGTTCCGGTAAGATCGAGCACCTCAGCTGGAAGCAGAATCTCGATCTTGCCACCTGCACCGAGTGCGGGAGATGCCAGGAACAATGCCCTGCGTGGAACACGGGAAAGCCGCTTTCACCGAAGCTTGTGATAATGGCGCTTCGAGACCATCTGTTCAAGTCTGCGCCTTCCCTCATCGGACCGAAAGCGACTAAAACGACCGAAGTTCCACTCGTTCCAGACGTGATCGAAAGCGACGTGCTTTGGTCGTGCACAACCTGCGGGGCTTGCGTGGAGGCATGTCCGGTGGATATCGAGCATGTCGATGTAATCGTCGACATGCGCCGCTACAAGGTTCTCATGGATTCCGAGTTTCCAACCGAAGCGAACCTCATGCTCCGCAATGTTGAGAATCAGGGAGATCCTTGGGGGTTGGGGCCATCTAAGAGACTCGACTGGACCAAGGCCCTTGACTTTGAAATACCTGTCATCACCGGTCAGATTCCTGACGATGTAGAGTATCTCTTCTGGGTCGGATGTGCCGGTGCCCTCGATGAAAGGGCTGCGAAGACGACACAGAGCATTGCACGACTCCTCCATTCGGGTGGCGTGAGGTTCGCGGTCCTTGGACCCAAGGAGACATGCACAGGAGATCCTCCTCGAAGGCTTGGGAATGAGTACCTTTATCAGATGCAGGCTATGACAAACATCGAGACTTTGAACAGTTCGGGCGTCAAGAAGATCATTGCTTCGTGCCCTCACTGCGTCAACTCCTTGGCCAACGAGTATCCATCTCTTGGAGGCAACTACGAGGTGATTCACCACTCCCAGGTGCTCGACAAGCTGGTATCGGAGAGAAAGCTTTCGCCTGTAGCTCCGGTTCAAGCCACCGTCACCTATCACGATCCCTGCTATCTAGGCCGGCACAACTCTGTTTATGATGAGCCGAGGTCCGTGCTGAACTCGGTTCCAGGCGTGAAAACGATCGAGATGCACAAGCACCGTTCAAAGGGTTTCTGCTGTGGCGCAGGCGGGTCTCGCATGTGGCTGGAGGAGAACATAGGCAAGCGCATCAACATGGAAAGAACCGACCAGGCGCTTACGACCGGCGCGGATATGGTATCCACAGCTTGTCCTTACTGCATGATCATGCTCGACGACGGGCTGAAGCAGCGGCAGGCGGAAGGAACTGCGCCGGAGGGGATGCGGGTTTTGGACGTGTCGCAGATTCTGGAGCGCTCTATTGACAACGAACGGATAGGCGCTGAAAACAAGTGATCAGAAAGCGCCTGGAGCGTAATCCAGGCGCTTTCATCTAGTGATCTCATCGCGCCACTAAAGAGTGTGGCTGTTCTAGGTTGGACTAGCCGAACGCCTTGTCGTCAGCGTCTCGAAGCCTTTTTGACATGGCTTCGAGAAGCCGAACTGCCATAGACGGGATCTCTTCCAAGACCGAGGTGAACTCCCTTGCCGGAAGGACCAGAAGGTCCATTTCTGACTCCGCGGTCACTGTAGCTGATCTGGGAAGGTGGTCTAGAAGTGAAAGCTCTCCGAATCCATCTCCGGGTCCAAGCACAGCGACCTCATGGTTGTTCTTTGTCACCTTGGCTCTTCCAGAAACAATAAGGCAGAACTCTTTTCCGACCTTGCCCTCTTCGCACAGCACCGAGCCCGGATGAACTACCACCTCATCGCACGCGGACTCCAAAAGGGCGAGTTCCTTGCGGTTGCAGTCGCTGAAAAGCCAGCTCGACCTGAGCGCATTGGCCTTTGAATCTCTTGCTTCGTTTTTCACCATTTACAAAAGATAACACTAAATCTCTGCATCAGAGCCATGGATTTCAGAGCCAGGACGAAATTTTTCATCCAGCATCATCTGAACGTTGAAACAGGGTTTGTGCAAATTATGAGGAGTTTTGCCAGTTTGACTCGAATCAATCACGCGAGGGTCGTCTAGCGATTCTGCGGGTTTCCACTAACCTGGCATGGCGGACATTAGTCGAGGTGGTCCTGACGCACGCAGACGCTGCATTTCAGCTAACTGAGTTCCTATTTACGACAGTTCTCGCGCTCTTGGCGGCTCGTTTCATCCGCGCGGTCCCATCCATAGTCTTGGAGATCATTTTCGGGATAGTCGTAGGCGCTGGGATATTTTCCCTCAATATGAGTAGCTACGGGATAGATGCACTCTCAAGTATTGGCCTTTTTGCGATCTTCTTCGAGGTGGGGCTTGATTTTGACCTCACCGCGCCGGAGCTGACTTCCGCGACTCCCGCACGTTCAGCGGCGGCGGGTGTCGCCGCATCCTTGGTGCTGGTCTCTATGGCGACGCTGGCGTTGGGTTATTCTCTCGAGGCTGCCGTCTTGGTAGGTCTAGCCACCGTTTCCACGTCGGTTTCGGTCTCCGTGTACAGCTTCCGCACACTTGGACCGCTATCGCATTTCGAGGCCAAAGTGGCAGTTATCGCGGGGCTGTTCGACGATTTGTTGGGTTTGGTGGTGATAGCCATCACCGCCTCTCTGCTGTCACATTCGCTGGCGAGTCTTGTCTCTCTGGCGGTAAGTCTGGTTGTAGTGTTAGTCAGCTACATTCTCAAACGGCGTTTGTCAGACAGGTCGTTCGAGCTTGGAAGGCTTTCGCGCTATGTGGTGGTGTTGGCGCTGATTGCTGTCATGGCCTTTCTCTGGCGCAGCTTCGGTCTTACCCTGGCGATCGCGGGCTTCGTTGGCGGAGCATTTTCGGGGCCGATGCTCACCGATGCTGACCAGAGGGTCCTGATCAGGCTTTCCAGTTTCCTTGGACCGCTATTCCTTGTTTCGATCGGTCTTCTGGTGAAGCTGAAGGGAGGGCTGACATTTGCCGAGGTGTTAGGCATTGTGGTGCTTTCTATTGCGCTTATCGCCGCTAAGTGGGCAAATGCGCTAACCATTGGAGACGAGGTTAAAGACAGGGTGCTCTACTGGTTCTCGATGGTCCCCAGGGCTGAGGTGGCTGGTATCGGTCTTTTGCTAATCGAGCCCAAGATCTCCTCATCTCTCGAATTGCAGGCCGTTCTGGCTGTAGTTGTCACCGCGCTCGTGGCACCGTTCGTGATTACGCATCGGGCGCGTAGGATCAATCCAGCTGAAGGGTCTTGACCGCTTTGAAGTTCTCGTCAAAATCGTAGATGATCGGGACGCCGTTGGGGATCTCCAGATCGAGGATCTCCTCGTCTCCTATGTTGTCGAGGTGTTTTATCATCGCTCTGAGCGAATTGCCATGGGCGGAGACAAGGACGTTTTTCTCAGCCATCAGATCTGGGACTATGGCATCGAAGAAGTAGGGGAGCATGCGCATGAGAACGTCCTTGAGACACTCTCCTCTCGGGAGAAGGTCGGGTGCCAGGTACTGGTAGCGCGGATCGAACTTGGGGTGCCTCTCGTCATCCTCTTCGAGCATTGGGGGCCTGACGTCGTAACTTCGCCTCCAGAGCCTTACCTGGTCAGCTCCGTGTATGGCCGCCATCTCCGCTCGATTGAAGCCCTGGAGCGCTCCGTAATGCCTCTCATTAAGTCTCCAGTGCTTATAGACGGGAACCCATGATCTTCCGCAGGCGTGAAGCGTCGCGTCGACCGTGCGTATCGCCCTTACGAGCACGGAGGTGTGGACAACGTCGATCGGGATCTTCTCCTCAAGAAGCCGTCGGCCGGCTTCGTATGCCTCATCGACACCTTTATCGGTTAGATCCACATCGATCCACCCGGTGAATCGCTCTTCGAAGTTCCACGTGCTTTGACCGTGGCGTAGAAGTATCAATCTTGCCATGCACACAAAATAGCGCGAAACTTAACAGGGTTGACAATTTTGTTAGATTATGAGGATAGACATAGAAAAGTTGATAGGGATACGCTCAACTTAGATATAATGGGTATTGTGAATTTTTACAAGCTTTATAAGGAGGCCTCAAAGTGCCAAAGGCCGTAGGCATAGACTTAGGAACTACCAACTCAGTTGTTAGCGTGCTAGAGGCAGGCGAGCCTGTTGTAATTCCTAACGCAGAAGGTGGACGGACCACACCGTCAGTTGTCGGATTCGCCAAGAACGGCGAGGTTCTGGTGGGTGAAGTGGCCAAGCGCCAGGCGATCACCAATCCTGACCGTACGATCCGGTCCGTCAAGCGTCACATGGGTACGAATTGGACAGTCGACATCGACGGCAAAGCGTACACCCCACAAGAGATTTCAGCCAGGATTCTATCAAAGCTGAAGCGAGACGCAGAGAGTTATCTTGGCGACACAGTGAACCAGGCTGTGATCACGGTCCCCGCCTACTTCGATGACGCTCAGAGGACCGCCACGAAAGAGGCAGGACAGATCGCAGGGCTTGAGGTGTTGAGGATCATAAACGAGCCGACTGCTGCAGCCCTTGCGTACGGTTTGGACAAAGAAGGCCAGGAGCAGACGGTTCTTGTATTCGACCTTGGCGGCGGGACCTTCGACGTCTCGATCTTAGAGATCGGAGAAGGGGTCTTCGAAGTCAAGTCCACCTCGGGCAATACCCATCTTGGTGGAGATGACTGGGATCAGAGAGTCATCGACTGGCTGGTGAAGTCGTTCAAAGATACTGAGGGAGTCGATCTCTCGACGGACAAGATGGCTCTTCAAAGGCTGAAAGAAGCCGCTGAAAAGGCAAAGATAGAGCTTTCTTCGGTTCAGGAGACGAACATAAACCTTCCGTTCATAACCGCCACTTCGGAGGGTCCAAAGCACCTCGATTTCAAGCTCACAAGGGCCAAGTTCCAAGAGCTGACCAGTGACCTCACTGATGCATGCAAGGGACCATTCGAGCAGGCAATCAAAGATGCCGGCCTGAGCAAAGATCAGATCCACCATGTGATCCTGGTCGGTGGATCGACACGTATGCCCGCGATCCAGGAGTTGGTGCAGTCGTTGACCGGCAAGGAGCCACACAAAGGTGTCAACCCGGATGAGGTGGTCGCGGTCGGTGCAGCAGTCCAGGCTGGAGTTCTTAAGGGCGAAGTCAAAGACGTTCTTTTGCTTGACGTGACCCCTCTGAGCCTTGGAATCGAGACCAAGGGCGGGGTCATGACGAAGCTGATCGAGAAAAATACAACAATTCCAACCCGCCGTTCCGAGGTATTCACCACGGCCGATGACAACCAGCCGTCGGTTGAGATCCACGTGCTCCAGGGTGAGCGCGAGATGGCGATGTACAACAAGACGCTTGGGAAGTTCCAGCTGGTGGGATTGCCCCCAGCTCCACGCGGAGTTCCTCAGATCGAGGTGACCTTTGACATCGACGCGAACGGCATAGTGCACGTCTCCGCGAAGGACCGTGCCACAAACCAGGAGCAGTCGATCACGATCACGGGTCAGTCTTCGCTTTCCAAGGAGGACATCGAAAGGATGGTCAAGGACGCGGAGGCACATGTCGAAGACGACAGAAGGCGAAAGGAAGAGGCAGAGACGCGCAATAACGCGGACACCCTCGTCTACCAGACCGACAAGCTCCTCAAGGATCAGGGAGAGAAGATCTCCGGTCCTGAAAAGGAGTCGGTCGAGAGCGCCCTCTCCACTCTGAAGAAAGCCCTTGAGGGAACTGACGTCGAGGCCATCAAGACAGCAACAGAGGGGTTGATGACCGCGAGCCAGTCGTTTACTCAGCGTCTTTACGAAGAGGCTGCTAAGAGTGCCAGCGCTGCGCAGGCGTCAGGAGACGAATCGGGCACCGCTACCTCCGATGAGGAGATTGTGGAGGCTGAGATAGTCGATGAGGACAAGAACTAAAGGTGTTGGCTGTCCGAGGGGAGTCTCTTTCGAGCTTCTCTCGGACTTAGCGGGGTAAAGAGACGATGAGCGAATTTGATAATGACAATTCAGAGTTGCCCGAAGAGAACATTGAGATTCCGGACGACTTGTCCTCTCTCAGCCAGGAAGCCGAAGCTGTCGAGGGGGAACTGGTGTTAGAGGAAGAGGCCGTCGAGGGTGAAGCCACAACCGAGGATCTGATCGAAAGGTTGACGGCCGAGCGTGATGATTATCTGAAGGCCCTACAGCAGACTGCGGCCGATTTCGACAATTACCGCAAGCGGGTAACCAGACAGTTCCAAGACGCAGGTGATCAGAAGGTTGAGGGCTTGATAGCCAAGCTCCTGCCTGCTCTAGACAATATTGAACTCGCTTTGGTTCACTCCAAGGAGAATCCTGAGCTTTCGTCTGCGCTCTCGCAGATTTCCAACGGGCTTCTGGACATCCTGACAAAGGAAGGTCTGGAGTTGATCGACGCTGCAGATGTCGATTTCGATCCGACGTGTCACGACGCGGTCATGCATGAGCCCGGCGAAGGCGCTGCGAAGGTTTCGGAGGTGCTCCGTTCGGGATACAAATGGAAGCAAAGGGTAATTCGCCCAGCAATGGTGAAGGTAGTCGGACAAGGATAGGGCTAAGGCATGGCTCCACAGCGCGAGTGGTTTGAAAAGGATTACTACAAGGTTCTCGGTGTCTCCAAGACGGCGACCGATAAGGAGATCACTCGTGCCTATAGGAAGCTGGCCAAACAGTACCATCCCGATACCAATGCGGGGAAAGAGGATCTTTTCAAGGACGTGTCGGCCGCCTACGAGGTTCTGGGCGATCCTGCCAAGCGCAAGGAGTACGACGAAGTACGATCTATGGCGGCTTCAGGAGGTTTCGCAGGCGCTGGAGCCGCCGGCGGAGGATGGAGCGGAACTAGGGTAGAGGACCTTGGCGACCTCATCGGCGGCCTTTTCAACAGAGGGAACAGACGGACTTCGGGAACGCGCGGTCCGGTCAGGGGTGCCGACCTGGAGGTCGAGGCCCATATCAGTTTTGAAGATGCTGCACACGGAGTCACCACGACGCTGAACATGGTATCGGATGTAACTTGTGAGACCTGTCATGGCACGGGAAGCGCGCCAGGCACTTCCCCTGTAGTCTGTGCGCGGTGCCAAGGGACCGGATCGATCTCTGATAACCAGGGATTCTTCTCGTTCTCCGTGCCGTGCCCCGCATGTGGTGGTCGCGGCATTCGGATCGAGAAGGTATGCCCGACCTGTCACGGCACTGGTGTCGAGTCCAAGAGCCGTCAGATCAAGGTGAGGATTCCTCATGGTGTCGAGGACGGTTCACGGATACGACTCAAGGGCAAGGGAAGCGCTGGCGCCAATGGAGGCCCGCCCGGCGATCTTTATGTGGTGATTCATGTTGCTCCGCACAAGATATTCTCGAGGCGTGGCCCCGACCTGCTTCTTACGGTTCCAGTCACTTTCGCCGAAGCCGCCCTCGGAACCAAGCTCACTGTTCCAACTCTCGATGGCCAGGTGACACTGCGGGTTCCACCTGGAGCAAAGTCCGGGCTGACCTTGAGGGCGCGATCAAAGGGTTTGCCCAAGAGTGGGAGAACTGACGAGATGGGAGATTTGCTGGTGACACTTGAAGTCGATGTTCCCAAGCATCTCAGCGCGGAACAGCGTCAAGCTGTCGAGGAGTATGCCAAAGCCACAACTGAGTCTCCCAGGAAGTATTTGGAGGTTGAGTCAAATGCTAGAAAATGAGGGTTATTTGCAGCCGAGCAGCACAACTCTAAAGGCGGTCTACGTCATCTCCGTGGCCGCGGAACTTGCTGGGATGCATCCTCAAACCCTGCGTATATACGAAAGAAAAGGCCTCGTCTATCCGATCAGGACAGACGGGGGTTCAAGACGCTATAGCGAAGAGGACGTTCGTCGACTGCGCAGGATTCAAGAGCTTACGAACGCCGGACTGAATCTGGAAGGTGTGAAGAAGATAATGGAGATGGAGAGCGAGATCGAGACGTTGCGAAGAGAGCTAGACGTCACTAGGGCGGAACTCAAGCGGCAGAGAGAAGAGACCGATCGTCTCTACAAACGGGAGATCGTGCCGTTCTCACACGGACTGAAGGTATTCACTAATTACCTGGGGCAGGGTTGACGGAAAAGGCGGGAGCACTGAGGAGTAATATATGGCTGGTACCGATCCAAATCGTTGGACAATAAAGACGCAGGAAGCAATCGCCGAAGCCGCTTCCAGCGCTAAAGCCACTTCGTCATCGGAGATCACCCCTGCACACCTGCTGCTAGCTCTTATGTCCCAACCCGAAGGGCTCACCCTCCCGATCTTGAACCGGGTCGGGGTCTCGCCGATGTCGCTCCGCAACACGCTGACCGATGCGACATCGAAGATGTCAAGAGCTTACGGAACCGAGCCCCAGTACTCTAGAACGTTCATTGAGGTTTTGAACGGTGCGGATTCTCTTAGACAAGAGATGGGAGACGAGTACATCTCCGTAGAGCACTTGCTGGTGAACTTGTCAGATCTGATAGGGGTATCGCGGGAGCAGCTGATGATTGCTCTTCGTGACATCAGAGGTTCTCACAACGTCACTTCCCAGAATCCTGAAGCGGCTTACCAGGCTCTGGAGAAGTATGGCCGCGATCTCACCGACCAGGCACGCAAAGGAAAGATCGATCCTGTCATCGGCCGCGACGATGAGATCAGGCGCATAATCCAGGTTCTCTCGAGGCGGACAAAGAACAACCCGGTCATAATAGGAGAGCCCGGGGTTGGAAAGACCGCGATTGTGGAGGGGCTTGCAAAGAGGATCGTCGAAGGTGACGTGCCTGAATCGCTGCGGCACAAGCGAATCATCGGACTGGACCTTGCCGCCATGGTTGCAGGTGCGAAGTTCAGGGGAGAGTTCGAGGAGAGGCTCAAGGCCGTGCTCAAGGAGATAGCTGACTCCGAGGGCGAAGTGGTGACCTTCATCGACGAAATGCACACTGTGGTCGGAGCCGGTGCGACAGAGGGTTCCATGGATGCCTCGAATATGCTCAAGCCGATGCTTGCCCGAGGCGAGCTACGCATGATAGGAGCCACGACGCTCGACGAGTACCGCAAATACATCGAGAAGGATCCAGCCCTCGAGCGCAGATTCCAGAAGGTCTTGGTCGACCCGCCGAGCGTGGAGGCGACGGTGGCGATACTCCGCGGTCTAAAGGAGAAGTACGAGGTGCATCACGGAGTTCGCATACAGGACTCAGCCCTGATCGCCGCCGCCATATTTTCTGACAGGTACATAACCGACAGGTTTCTTCCGGACAAGGCCATCGACCTTATCGACGAGGCCGCCTCCCGCCTTCGAATCGAGATCGATTCGATGCCTACCGAGATCGACGTGGTCAACAGGAGAATCAGGCAGCTCGAGATCGAGAAGATCTCTCTAGAAAAGGAGACCGACAAGGCTTCCGAGGACCGCCTCGCCCGTCTCGAGAGCGAGATCGCCAATCTGAACGAGGAGTTCAATGTCCTCAAGGCCCGCTGGATCGCAGAGAAAGAGGCTATCGATGCAATACGGTCAACCAAGGAAAGGCTTGAGAGCGTCAAAGATGAAGCCGAGCGATTCGAACGTGAAGGCCAGCTAGGCCGAGCAGCCGAACTGCGTTACGGCGAGATCCCCCGCCTGACCAAAGAGGTGGAGGCCGTGACTGCGAAGCTGATGGAGCTTCAAGCTCACGGCAGGATGCTCAAAGAAGAGGTCGACGAAGAAGATATAGCCGAAGTGGTGTCGAAGGCGACAAACATCCCTGTCTCAAAGCTTTTGGAGAGCGAGGTTGCACGGCTGATTCACATGGAAGAGTTCCTTCACAAGCGCGTGATCGGTCAGGACGAAGCCGCCTCGGCTGTGGCCAATGCCATCCGGCGCTCCCGTGCGGGACTCTCAGATCCGCATCGACCAATCGGATCTTTCCTGTTCATGGGTCCTACCGGTGTGGGCAAGACTGAGATGGCAAGGACGCTGGCGGAGTTTCTATTCGATGACGAACGGGCGATGATAAGAATTGATATGAGCGAGTACCAGGAGCGACACACGGTCTCGCGCCTTGTAGGCGCTCCTCCAGGCTACGTTGGCTTCGACGAGGGAGGTCAGCTGACCGAAGCTGTCAGGAGACGGCCCTACTCTGTCGTGCTTTTGGATGAGGTGGAGAAGGCTCACCCTGATGTCTTCAACGTCCTGCTGCAGGTCCTTGACGACGGCCGCCTAACCGACTCTCAGGGTAGAACGGTGAACTTCACCAACACGGTTCTTATCATGACCTCCAACATTTCAGGTGAGCCTTCGAGCGTCTTCAGGCCGGAGTTCATCAACCGAATAGACGAGATCATCCGCTTTCATGCCCTCAGCGAGGATGACCTCTCGCAGATAGTGGAGCTGGTCGTGGATTCCCTTCGCAAGCGGTTGGCAGACCGATCGGTCGATCTGCAGCTCACGGAAGATGCAAAGAAGTGGCTTGCCAAAGTCGGCTACGATCCAATTTACGGTGCTCGTCCGCTCAAGCGAGTGGTGCAAAGAGAACTCGGGGATCCGATCGCTATTGCTCTGCTTGAAGGCCGTTACGAGGAGGGCTCTGTGATAAGGGCCGACGCCCCGTCTCTAGATGCGCCGCATCTTGTTATATCTTGAGTTTCTCATCAGCTAGTATTTATAATCTGTGCCGATGAGGTGCTGACAGATTCAAGAGAACGATGAATCAGGCGTCTGGGACGTTCTGAATCAAGACGGAGGTAAGCCTTGCCCGTAACAATAGTGCTGGGCACTCAGTGGGGCGATGAGGGCAAAGGAAAGCTGACCGACCTAATTGCAGCTGATATGGACTTTGTCGTCCGTTATCAGGGAGGTCATAATGCCGGCCACACCGTTGTGGTGGACGGCGAATCCTTTGCGCTCCAGTTGATTCCATCCGGAATTTTGAATGCATCGGTTACATCCGTGATCGGTAACGGAGTGGTGATCGATCCTGGTGTTCTCATTGCCGAGATAGACCAGCTTGCTTCCCGAGGCGTGGATACATCGCGGATCAAGGTATCGGGGCAAGCACACCTGATCATGCCATATCACATCGAGCTGGATCGCGTCGCAGAGCGACATCTTGGGAAGAACTCTCTTGGTACGACCAAGCGGGGCATTGGGCCAACATATGCCGATAAGGCTGCTCGAATCGGTCTCAGAGTCCAGGACTTGGAGGATCCCAAGATCTTCAGGCAGAAGCTTGAGGTGGTGCTCAAGGAGAAGAACGCCATATTGGCAAAGGTTTACAATAGGCTTCCACTCTCCTTGGACCAGATCGCCGACACCTATCTGAACGAGTATGCGCCTAGAATCGCTCCGCTCATCTCGGACACCGTGTCGCTTCTTCACGATGCGATAGCTGAGGGCAAGCAGATACTCCTTGAAGGTGCGCAGGCGACATTTTTGGATCTTGACCACGGCACTTATCCCTTTGTCACATCCTCCAATCCAACTGCCGGCGGAGCAATTACCGGCTCTGGTATCGGCCCCCGAAATATCTCGAGGATCATCGGAGTTGCCAAGGCGTACCTCACCCGCGTTGGTTCGGGACCGTTTCCAACCGAACTTTTTGACGAGACTGCAGATCGCCTTGTCGAGAGAGGTCACGAATTTGGGACCAATACCGGTCGGCGCCGCAGGACAGGATGGTTTGATGCAGTCCTTTTGAGACAGGCCGTCCGGCTCAACTCTCTTTCAGAGGTGTTTATAACCAAGCTGGACGTGCTGGATTCCTTCGACGTTGTCAAAGTGGCTGTCGCATATGAGTGCGATGGCGAAAGGTATGAATCGGTCCCTTACCACCAGTCCGTCTTTCACAAAGCGGTTCCTGTTTACAAGGAGTTTCCCGGTTGGCTCCGCGACCTCTCTACGGTTCGAAAGAAGTCGGATATGCCAATAGAGGCTATCAACTATATCGAGTTCCTCTCGGAGCAGATTGGTGTGCCGGTGACCATGATCGGTGTGGGCCCGTCTCGTGAGCAGTACGTGGAGATCTAGGTGAGGATAGCTGTCTATGGCTCGGGAGGTAGGGAGCATGCGCTCGCCTCTGCATTCGCCGCACACGGCCATGATGTGACCGCCTTCCCCGGTAATCCAGGGATTGCGAAAATCGCCTCCATCTCATCCGGCCCCTTTGAAGAGATCGAAGCGGAGCTGTATGTCATAGGCCCTGAGGCACCGCTGGTGGCCGGTTTGGCAGATCTTCTTCGCAGCCAGGGGAAGCTGGTCGTCGGGCCGGGTAGAGATGGCTCTCAGCTGGAGGGGTCCAAGGCATGGATGAAGGAGATCTTGGCAAGTGCAAAGATTCCCACCGCGTCATTTAGGACATTTTCCGATCGGGAAAGTGCCGTAGAGCATCTGAAATCTTATGACGGGCCGTATGTGATTAAGACAGATGGGCTTGCTGCCGGCAAGGGAGTGCTGGTAACCGAGAGTCGCGAAGAGGCAATTCGAGACGTCATAGAGAAGCTGAGCGGACAGGCATTTGGAGTGGCGGGAACCACCGTAGTTATTGAGGAGGCGATGGAGGGTCCCGAACTCTCCCTGTTAGTCCTTTGTGACGGAAACAAAGGTGTCGCGTTAGCGCCGGCTCAGGACTTCAAACGCGTCTACGACGGCGACAGAGGTCCCAATACGGGAGGCATGGGTGCGTTCAGCCCGGTTCCTAACGTTGGTCAAGACCTGGTGGATCTTATAACAAGCGAGTCGATCGATCCTTTGATACGCGAGTTCAAAAGGCGCGGAATCGACTATAGGGGAGTTCTGTACGCGGGCTTGATGCTGACCAAGCAAGGTCCAAAGATTGTCGAGTTCAACATCCGCTTCGGCGATCCCGAGACCCAGGTTGTGGTGCCCAGGGTAAAGAACGATCTCGCCCAGATGCTTTTCGAGGTAGCCTCGGGCAAGCTCGAAACGGAGCCGGAGTTCATAGCTGAGGCAATGGTGACTGTAGTTTTGGCGGCAGAGGGTTATCCGGTGTCCCCCAGGACTGGAGCTGTAATCAGAGGAGCAGAGGATATCGACCTTGACGGAGTCCAGATCTTCCATGCCGGAACCAAAAGAGCTGCCTCCGGCGAACTTGTTGTGGGAGGAGGCAGAGTCCTCAATGTGACAGCAAAGGGACGGGATCTAGCAGCTGCCAGAAAGTTGGCATATGAGTCAATATCTGGAATATATTTCGAGAATATGCAGTACAGGATGGATATTGCGCTTAGCGCAAGCAAGGTCAAAGACACATATTGTGGATGACGGTGCATAGACAGGCTTTGGATTTGAGATGGGTTTAACGTGATCGACAGGTACAGTCCTAAAGAGATAGCAGACATATTTTCTGACCGGTCAAGGTTCGCCACCTGGCTCGAGATTGAGATTCTCGCAACGGAGGCGTGGGCTGAACTTGGGGTTGTTCCAGGAGATCATGCGCGGGCAGTCAGGGAGAACGCTCCGGAGGTCGAC
>JAJYVK010000533.1 GCA_021792075.1 Actinomycetes bacterium
CGTGGCTCTCCGCCGGGATGGACCGCTTCGACGTCTCGCAGCCCCCCGGCACGAGCGACGCTTTCAGCAAGGGATATCTGGAGTCGCTCTTTTCTGAACAGATTGGCGGCGAGCGCTTGCTCGTCAACAACTCGAGATGGTCGAATTTTAGAACGGTTCGTAACAAGACCTGGCACTCAAAAAAATTCGTACTTCTCGGCGACAGTGCTCACACCGCACATTTCTCGGTCGGCTCAGGTACCAAGATGGCGATGGAGGATGCGGCCGCGCTGGCGGAATCCTTGGCGCTTCCTGGCCTTGGAGTGGAAGAGGCGCTCGCCACGTACGAGACGATGAGGCGGCCAGGCGTCGAAGGAATCCAGGCTTCGGCGGGCCCCAGTCTCGCATGGTGGGAGAATTTTGGCAGATACTATTCCAAGTTGGAGCCAGCGCAATTCGTCTATCACTTCCTGACAAGGGCGATTAGCGGGGAAAGGGTGGCTCGCAGGGATCCAGATTTCGTGAGCAGCGTAATGAAATGGTGGTTGGGAAGATTTGCGGAACACCCCTTTCGCAGTTCCTTTGATCTATCAGGAAGGCAGGTTTCAGGAAGGTTGGTTGGGGTTCGAGATACGGCAGTAGGTCCGTTGGAGGCAGTGTTTGCGACTGCTAGCAGTCCCCTGGCTCTGACTCTTCGGTCTGATTCCCACCGTCAAAGCGAAACAGATCCAGTTTTGCTCGAAATTTCCGCTTTGGCGGATGGATACGGCCTAGCTAAGGCACGGCTTGAGCATTTCAAAAAGACCAGGCCTTCTCTGCTGGCGATCAGGGGTGGAACACTGCTACAGAGAACAATGCTCTCCGAGGAGGCTCGACTGGCCGGGGCGATTCCAACGATGATTATCAACGAAGTCTTTGACAGGGATGCAGCCCTGACATCGCTTCTCTCAGGGCGTTGCGACTTTGTTGGAGTCCCCTTGGGCGAGGGCTTTGGCTACCAGTCGCTGCAGCGTGAGATGTCCTAAGAACTCTTCGATTTTGTCCCTAATGCAGAATTGCTGTTAAGTTGTGTTGGGAGGAAATTAGAGATCATGGGCGTAAAAGATGGATTGGCTGATTGGCCGGAGGACGTAGCCAAGCGGTACCGCGATCTCGGGTTCTGGAACGGAATGACTCTAGGCCGATACTTATGGCAGTCCGCCGAACGTTTTGGTGACAAGGAGGCGTTGACAGACGGAGACGTGCGCATCTCATATCGAGAGCTGGCCGTTCTTTCAGACGGCCTTGCAGAGCGTTTATCTGAGCGCGGTTTTGGCAGAGAGGATTGCATCGTGGTGCAACTTCCCAACTGCTGGGAGTTCGTCGTTCTGTTATTTGCCTGTGCCAGGATTGGCGTCGTTCCCATCATGGCATTGCCGGGTCACAGATCGCTCGAACTGAGCTTCTTCGTTGAGCATGCTGGAGCAAAAGCCATTGCTGTGCCTGACGAGATCAGAGGATTCGATCACCAGGCGATGGCCTGGGAGGTGGCAAAAAAGTCTTCCACCCTTGAGGATGTCTTCGTCGTGGGAGAGAATATTGGAGACGGATCGGTGGATCTTAGAGGGCTCATCACCAGTTCATCTGATCCTCAAGCCTTGCGTGGCAGGCTTGATTTAATCGGGCCGCATTCAAATGAGGTTGCACTGTTTTTGCTTTCCGGTGGCACAACCGGGCTGCCAAAATTGATTCCAAGATCCCACGACGACTACGGCTATAACTTCCGTCGAAGCGCCGAGGTGTGCGGGTTCAACCCGAACACGGTCTACCTCGTCGCTCTTCCGGCCTCTCATAATTTTCCGCTGGCATGTCCAGGTCTGCTTGGGGCCTTCTATTCAGGGGGAAGGGTGGTTTTGGCTAGAAGTCCAGAGCCTGAGCAGTGCATGAACTTGATCGCGAAGGAACGGGTAACGGTGGCGGCAGCTGTTCCGGCCGTTGCCCAGCGCTGGATGGATGCCAAACAGGAGAATCTAAGTTATGACCTGTCCAGTTTGGAGCTGATCCAGGTGGGCGGCGCAAGGATGGCGCCCGAACTGGCGCGGAAGGTGCGTCCTGTTCTGGGCTGTGCTTTGCAGCAGGTTTTCGGAATGGCCGAAGGTCTCATAAACTATACCGAGCTTGGCGCAGATGAGGTGGTGGCGTGCGAGACTCAGGGGAGGCCAATGAGTCCCGCTGACGAGGTGTTAATAGTCGATGACAGCGATGTGCCGGTTCCAGAGGGAGAGATGGGACAGCTTCTGACGCGCGGTCCTTATACCCTGAGGGGCTATTACCGGGCACCGGAGCACAATGCCAGGTCATTCACCGAAGATGGCTGGTACAGAACGGGCGATGTCGTTCGCTGGCACCCAAGTGGAAACCTTGTCGTAGAAGGCCGTACCAAGGATTTGATTAATCGAGCCGGAGAAAAGATAAGCGCTGAAGAGGTTGAGAATCTCATCTATCGACTTCCATCGGTGGCCCAAGTTGCAGCTATAGCGCTTCCCGATGACAGATTC
>JAJYVK010000534.1 GCA_021792075.1 Actinomycetes bacterium
GTTCTCAATGCCATCCCTATCGAGAGTGGTAGTTTTGACGTCATTGAACTTCAGGTGCCAACGAACCATGTGCTCGATCTGAGGCACCAAGATGTGTAGCGCAGCAACAAAGTTATTGTCGTAGCCAGCGAAAAGAGCTTGACCCATGAGGCGCTTTCTATCCGTCGGGACAATAGGGGAGTGACTGGCAACGGTAATGAAGTCTTCCGCGTGGAGCCGGTGTTCAAGGCGCAAGATTTCGAGCACTGGCCAAATTTTGCCCAGTACGATCAAGTCGAGCTTCATGCCGTAGTGCTTGACCATCTCCGCCCACAATGTGGCCTTGTATTCCTCAGAATTGGTGTCCCCAAACCCCATGCCAAGACGTCTCGCAATCACTCGACCATCATGCGACATGTGGCTCTCAGCCAATAGCGCCCGTAACGGATGCTCACGAAGCATTTTCTCCGAGAACTCACGTATCTCTCCCACTCTCGCCCCACGATAGATGTTTGCGAATGCTGAAAGTGCATCGAGCGGCGGCTTTCCCTTCACCGCGCCAATGGCCGTTTCGACTATCTCGGAAATGTCGATAGTCGGTGAGGTGATGCATCCCATTTCATCAAGAGACTTGGCGCCAGCATTACTCAGATGCTTATGCAACTCTGCAATCCGTTCGTCGACCCTATGGGCATTTCTCTCACTGCGAGGAATGATGCGATAGGTTTGGATTGCCTTCTCGTAGAAGCTTGCCGCAACCATGTTGCTGGGGTGTTCAGACAATGATCTGGCCACGGCCTCCTTAACCCAACCCTCAGCTAGGAAAGCGGTCATCTCCGCTACTTTGGCTATGTTGCCAGTCTGACGAAACCATTGTGATGCTGCATCAAAGTAGTCTCTGGCTCGATACAGGTCACCATCGACATCGAAGGCACGAGCTAGGGCTTCAAGCTTAGCAGCGACTGCTGAACGATGAGCGAGGCCAAGGTTGTGACTTGCCAGCGCATCGGAAAGCCAAAAAGCAAGGTATCCGTCTTCCTTTCTGGAATTGTCAAATGCCGCTACGAATGCAACTTCGATTTCCTTCAGTCGATCACCAGCCCCGGCCTTAAGCATTCGGGTGAGGCTGATCGCTCGCTGCCAACACTCCCGGCTGCCTCGTATCCATGTTTCTGAATCGAGAGGGAGTTTGCGGTATGCATCAATAGCGAGCAAAGCGTACTTTGGGCTTCGCGGTTCAATCAACAGCCAAACTAGATCAGCAAGTCGTGCTTGGAGCCAAGGGTCGTCAACTTCTTCGACAAATGCAGCCAAGAGGTCTACATCCGACCGCTGGAAGTCGATTGGTAAGGATGATCGTCTTCCGCTCATGACCATGAACGGTTTGAATGGCTCGTTGGGGCTGCTGGGATTCAGCATCATCGAACAAGCATCTGCGAGCAGGGACAGACCCTTACCCTCCGAAAGTAGGCCATTCCCAATTGCTGTGCGAGCGGCGGTCGAAAGAGATTGCCACATGCTTGGATAACCTTCGCAGTCACCAGCTGCGATAGCTGCCTTCCAGCCGGAATTACGGAGGCTTTCTATAGTCGCTGTCGCTTGTTCTGGGTAACGTTCCATGCAGAAACCGTGTGTCGTAGATCAAGAGGCCCAAGCTCACTGGCGGCTATAGAGCGTAGCGGAATAGCCGCCAGTGCAGCGCCTTTTTATGTGCCGGTATTATTGCGATCACTGTTGGTCATTCCGATCTCTCAAGTATGCGATTGCAAAGATCGCCAATTATTTCAGTCAAAGAGTTCTCGAACGCTCTTGTGACATCATTATACCCTGTCTTGGCGTGTATTAGCTCATGAATCAGCGTACCAGAGTATTCAGAGAGTGACCTTAATGTTTTACGATCCAAAACAATAGAACTCGTTTTTTGATCCCAACAGCCAAGTGTTTCTGCTTTATCCAAAAAACCTTTCCTCATCGTAGAGGATATTCTAATTTCCTTTACTTTTTTTGGTGGTTTCCCAAACAAGTCGAGTATTTTTGGAGTGAATTGGTAAACGGCTTTTTCTTTGTTGTTCAATTTTTCTGGGTCAATAAAATTGAACTCAAAACTATCATTGTAATTTTCAACAAATTGACCAATGTCAATGATAGGATTTCCGGATAAATCTGTTGCCCCATGAATTTTGTCTTTCAAATTCTCAGGTATGGTGATGATCTCATGACCGATAGTTCTCGCATGGTCGATCATGTCAGGATACTGCATCGCCTCAAAGGAGGTAATAAATAGATACCTGCCTGTTTGATTCAAGATTTTAACTGAGTGTTCTTGAACATCAATCCAAGTCAGCTCATCATGGGCAGTGCCTCTGTTGATATTCGTTAAATCTTTTGCAAGTGTTTCTGCAACTTCTTTTTCTTTTGAGGAGAGCAATATTTTTTTAACGGAATCCGTATATGCGCTGCGTCCAACATTCGATCGCTCTCTATTAAGTGCTTTTTTTATCATGGCACTTAACGTTGTGATATTGTAACTAAAT
>JAJYVK010000008.1 GCA_021792075.1 Actinomycetes bacterium
CACCTTCCGGGGCGAAGAGATTGAACTGCGCGGCTACCAACACGATCTTTAAACCTTTCAGAAAGGCAATCAGGAAGATCCCCGGCTCACGCTGCTTGGAGGCCCTCGGAAAATCGAGTTGGCTCGCAACCATTCAAACGAAATCTCACTTTGCCTGACCCTCCATCGCCTGGCTATGTGGCGATGTGGGCTTTACAGAGAACTTAGCCGACGATCCCATCTGACATGTTTCTTGCTAAGCCCAGCCACATTATGAGTATTCCCTGAGATCATTCGATTCAAGCCGCCTCTGTCAATGCAAGCGAGCGTGAACAGGCTAAGTTATGTAAGCGGTAATTTATTGGTCGAAGACGCCTGGGAGCGGCAGTGAACGTAAGAGCATTCATCTTGGTTCAGACAGAAATAGGCTTCTCGGCCTCAGTTGCAAAACAGTGCCAGGAACTGCCAAACACGGTATCGGTGGACCAGGTAACCGGACCGTACGATGTCATAGTTGTTGTCGAATGCTCCTCGATAGAGGAGCTCGGCATGGAAGTGGTAGCTCAGGTCCAGCAGATTGACGGGGTCACCAGGACGCTCACTTGTCCGTCGGTTCATCTCGTGAAGAACCTCAGGACGGCCGAGTAGCTGGACCCCACCGGCAAGCGATTAACCGCACAGGGCACACCAAGGCCGATTACGAACCCATTAGGATCAAAGCCTGAACCGTGATTCAAAGCCGATAGGTTCAAGCTCCTCGAATGGGACCAGGCTAACCCTCCGGAGTTCCCGCGACCGTCTGAACAGAAAGCCCTGGCCAGCCTCGGAACGGGCGATCTCCCATGGCTCCAGGGCCGGCTTGTAGCTGACTGATTTCGTCACCCCACGGGGACCAATGATCCTCCCAAGAAATGATCCTCCATAGCTTCGCGCGACGGAATCAAACTCAAGCCTGCCGGAGATCATTGAAAGCTGACGAAGCGACGCGCTGTCGGAGATTCCTGGAAGCACCAACGTGGAGCCAAATAGGGTCAGAAACCCCTGAGCCGCTTCACCCCAACGAATACGAGCTTGAGAAAGATCCTGAAGCGCACCAAGAAGCATCACCTTTTGTGACGCCCCCTCCGACAGTATCGACGAGATGGACCCCAGCGGAGCAATATTCGCCATCTCGTCAAGAATCAAGCTGAGCGGAGGCCTCTTGTTATCCATTCCAGTGTCAGTGCACATTGCATAAGAACGGTTCTTCACTTCATCGATCATCCCGACTATTACGGGTGCCACAAGCCTCTGGATGTTGGCGGGTGAGACGACGTAAAGGGTATCTCTTGAACTGAGGAACTCTTTGGAGTCGAACCGAGCCCAGTGTGCCTGTTAATGAATCTCTGGAAAGTTGTAACTACCAAGGAGTCCGAGTGCAGTAGAAAAGATGCCGGATCTCTCCCGTTCCTCACTTGCCATGACACCTCGAAGCGAATCCAGCGCCAGCTCTTCTCCGCAGGACTTCAAAATCCCGGCTGGATCCCTGCATTCTCGACGATTCAACCAGACCATTAGGGTTTCCATCTCGTATCCGCCAAGCTGAGCGGCGTGTATAAGAGGGGCTACAAGGGATGCTGCCCGCTCAATCCAATGCGAGTATCCGGCCCGTCCCCCGTCGATCAGAATCGAAGCGTCGATCATTGCTCGCGTTACAGTGAGAGCATCGGAATAGCTGCCAGTTGGACTTATGGGCGACCAGTACACTCTCTCCGCATTGCGCGGAATGGGAACCGCACCCGAGGGATCCAGGGCAAGAATCCTCCCCTTGATCGCACGCTCGCGATGTGTCGCCTCTATCAGATCGCTCTTTGTGGAGGTAGCTATGACAGGTCCAGGAGAAAAAAGGATGTTTGGAATAACGATTGACCTGGTCTTTCCGGAACGCGGGGGGCCAAGTACAAGCAGATGAGATTCGCGTGGGAGAAATACAGGCCCACCGATGCCTCTGCCAGCATAGAACAATCTGTCCTCCGTTAGCCGAACACACCCGACTCTTCGAGTTTTGAAATCTCCAGGGCGGAAAAGCCTAACTCGCCTAGTATCTCATCCCTCTGCTCCCCAGGAAAGGGCGGCGGTGAAACAGATGGGGAAAAATTGTCAAAGCGCGGAGCCGGACGAGGGTGACTGACCCCCTGCACCTCCTCGAACACCTGCCGCTCCGTCATGTACGGGCTTAGCTTTGCTTCAGAAAAGGTATTGACCGGCGACACGCAGGCATCGGCATTGGCAAAAAGCGCCTCAAAATGGGCCCGGCTTTTTTGGAAAAATGTCTCAGTGAGGAGCGTTCTCATCTCCGGCCATGTCTCCCTGGAATACTGGTCGGAAAAGGCGGGGTGATCTGCCAATCCAAGTCTGGATGCCATCTCGGCAAAGAACTTGGGCTCAAGAGCCGCCACGGCAACCGCTCTCCCGTCGCCGCAGAAGTATATCGAGTAAAAGGGGGCCCCGCCATCGAGTAGGTTTGCCGACCTTTCCATGCTCCATAGCCCCTCGGCGATGAGCCCCTCGAACATCGTACCCATCAACGCCACACCGTCAACTATTGCAGCATCTACTACGCTTCCCTCACCCGAGATGCGAGCTCTAAGAATTCCCGCAAGCATCCCGATTGCTGCCATGGTCCCGCCGCCACCAAAATCTCCCACGAGATTGAGCGGTACCACCGGCGACTCCTTTGTGCCGATAGCATTCAATAGCCCGCTCACTCCAATGAAGTTCAAGTCGTGTCCAGCAACCGTCGCCAAAGAACCTGTCTGTCCCCATCCTGTCATGCGCACGAAGGTCGAACTGGGGTTTATCTCTCTTATAACCTCGGGACCGAGGCCAAGACGCTCCATGACCCCCGGTCTAAAGCCCTCGATGACACCGTCGGCCTTAGAAATGAGCATCTTCACAATATCGAGGGCTGCCGCAGACTTGAGGTCAAGCGCGATGGATCTACGATCACGATTCATTGCATTCGATGTAAAAAGATCGGCTCCAACCGAAGCCTCAAACGACCTTGGCTTGTCAATCCTTGTAACCTCGGCTCCAAGCCCGGATAAAATCATTGCCGCAAACGGTGCTGGCCCTATTCCGGCAAACTCGACGACTTTGATGCCACTAAGAGGTCCCGATGAACTTTTCACATCCCCCACCCTAACTTATTGAGGCTGCTGCTGCGCATGCTAGCTCACCCGGCACAGCGTATTGAGATAGCCATCACTCCCGCCCGTGGCCCGACCGCTAACTCACCCGACTCGCACGGGCAATATTTTCCAGAATGGCGTCACCGACTTCTCCCCATAAGGCCATAGGAAGCTCATGCGCCATGCCTTCGAAAGTGAGCAGCTTTGCACCAGGTATTGCCGATGCAGTCGCATATCCACCGCTAGGGTCGACAAGTTTGTCCGCGAGACCATGAATTACAAGCGTTGGCACGGCCACCTTTCTCAACGCCTCTGTTCTATCGGGAGATACCAGGATAGCCATCAACTGGCGAACCACCCCATCCGGGCAGTAGTTGCGATCATAGGAACGGGTGATCTGCTCCAGCTCCATCTCGGGGTCGAAGTACTTCTCTGACGAGATAACGCGCGCCATCTTCAGGGCCTGTTGAATGTATGACTCTCTGTCATCTCCGCCTGGCTGAAGAAGTGCAGCCACGACCTCACTGGAAGGTTGGCCAACGTTTTTGGCACCAGTCGATGCCATCATCGAACAGAGCGAAAGAAAGCGGTCAGGGTGATCGATAACCGCCTGCTGGGCAATCATTCCCCCCATGGAGACCCCCACGATATGCGCTGCGTCGATCCTGAGAAAATCCATCAGGCCGACGGTGTCATTGGCCATATCCACAAGAGAGTACGGCGCGCTGGATCTGTCCCCGGCGAGCCCGGCAAAGATGTTGGGTATCCCATAGGAGTCGAACTTGGTTGATAGGCCGCAGTCGCGGTTATCGAAGCGGACCACGAAGAACCCCTCATTGGCAAACTCTCTGCAAACAGATTCCGGCCAGCTGATCATCTGGGTTCCAAGGCCCATTACCAGCACAAGAGCCGGACTTCGTCGATCTCCGAAAGTGTCGAACTCGATCTCGATCTCATCAACCTCTGCTTTTGCCACTTCGACACCTCCCAATACAACTTCGCGATCACGCTACCAACATAATTCCGCGAAGAGCGCTGGGCAAGGTGTCTTTTGTCCGCCGAAGCCGCAGCTCTATTTGGTCCACCATATCAATCGAGACCTAAGTTGCTCGACCGGATTCTCCATAAGGAACTCCCTGATCTCGGCATCCCTTGAAGCGTCAAGGCAGATCCTCTGGCGAATCGACTCCACCAACTCGTCGTCAACCGGGCGAACGGCTTCATAGGTCTCACGAAGAAATGTCGAGCTTCGGGGTGAGATACCCAGGCTTTTGATGATCTCCTCGAGCTGTTCTCCAGTCGGCTCGCTTGGCCGATCGAGGTTCCAGAAGTGCTTCCAAGCGGCGTTTGCCACTGAATGCGGATGTCTCTCGTGGAGCTCTATAACGACGCCTACCTGCGCCACCTCGTTGAGCTTGGCTATGAACTCGCACGGGTTTTGTACGTTGAATATAACGTTGGCGCAGACCACCACACCTGCTCTGCCAGCCTGACCTGCCACCTTGGGCCATGAGCCGCTGACCAGCTTGAGTGCCACCCCCTGCCTTCCGACAAGTTCGAACCGGCTCTTGAATGCTTCGAGCATCTCCTGGGAAACATCGACTGCGGTGATAGAACTAGCGTGATCCAAGATAAGAAGCGAGACTCCTCCGGCGCCGCAGCCGACGTCCATCACGCTCTTTAGCAATGGATCGGCCTGACCATCGAGAAGCTCTTTTATCTTCAATACGGTGGGAGTAGCAGCTCGGGAATCCGACGGACCGAACCTTTCGGGACTCAATTTCCAAGGCGAACTGCTTGCCTGGCTGAGGATCTCCTCCGGAATCGCCCAACCGTCCAGTGCCTGCTTCCAATTGTCACACAGCGTAGTCTTGTCCATTATCACACGCTATCCGAAGAGCCATCTCAGATCTGATTCAATAGCCTTGATTTTGCAGCCTCGTACTCGTCCTGGGTGATTGAGCCGTCCCGCCGGAGAGTGGCAAGCTTGGACAGCTCATCTAGGGGAGAGTGCGACCTTGTCTGGCCGGACCCCAAAGAGCGCCTGGAGATCTGCGAGCTGACAAGCCTGACTATCCTTTCAGGTCGTCTGACGAAATTGAAGACGTCGTGCAGACTCTCTCCAGAATGATCAACTTGTAGCGAACCGAACTGAAGGACCCGCTCCCCAAGCCGTTGAGAATAGCTCAGATTGGAGATCTGTGCTATGGGAACCTCTTTGACCCTGCGCACCAGCAGTCCACCCGAAGAGATGAGCCGCTCGCTAGTAACAATAAGGCGAGAAGCCTTGTACCTGCCGAGCCTGGTGCCGAACCTGACCGCCAGAAAAAAAAAGACCGCCAATGGGAGAAGCATAGCCCACGACGGCAGAAACGGAAGAAAGATAACACCCAGAGCTGTCAACGAGACCAGCAACAGAAGCTGAACCGTTGGCGCCACCAGCATGATCCAGTGCGGCTTCTGGTCTATGACAAGATCCTCGTCCTCGTTCAGATCAAAATGCCAAAGTGCCATCGCCATATGTTACCCGACGCTTTGAACGGCTTGCCTCTATGCGAGCTTTGCAGCGATCGTCCCGGCGCTGGAAAGTGCCGAGCCATCCGCACCGACGATCGTCGGCATGTATGTCCTGACTTTGAAGGCCTCCTCAATGAGGTCATCCAACAGCTTCTCAAAGGCGACGGGCGGCGAGATGAAAAGGTACTTCGACAGAGATCCCGGAATGGTGTTCACCTCGTTCACGTAGAGTTCTTCCACGCCATCCGAGAGAAAATCGATCCGGGCAAGCCCCCTGAGAGGCAACACCTCTCCAACGACGCGGGCGTAACTCATAAGGGACTCCGCCAGCGCATCGGGTATCTGAGCTGGCAACTCACGTGGAGCAGCCACCATACCCTCGCCAGCCACATACTTGTCAACGTAGCTGAGGATTTCCGAGCCGTTTTCCGATCGGACCGGCTTTTCAATTGCTGAAAGTTCAATCGCTGGGTAGCTGCGTAGCGCCACCTGGAGATCGAAAAGGTCGGGACGATATGGCTCTATCACTGCACCCTGTCGGAGATGTATGTTGGCCTTGAGCCGTGCCAGGGCAGTGTCGAAGTCCGAAACGATGTCGATCCCGATCGAAGAGCCACCATACCTTGGCTTAACTATGTAAGGACCGTCAAACCCAGGATGGCCCACAACTTTGCTAAGGAGTCGCCTTGGAAGGGTCGGAATGTGATGAGAGCTGAGAAGGCCGCCAAATGCCAGCTTGTCCATTCCAATAGCCGCAGACTGGGAACCTGGACCGGTATATGCGATTCCCGCGAGATCGAATAATGCCTGAATTGATCCGTCCTCACCGGCCCCTCCGTGGAGACACACAAGAACAACCTCGATATCGAGTTCTCGCGGCTTCGAAAAGCGCCCACCTCCGCTCGCCACAAAGCCTGAGTCTAGATTTAAAGAGATGCGCCTAGCACCGGCCGGCACCCCATTCGAGAAGTCCCTAGCCTCAAGAGAGCTCTCAGTCTGAAAGAACTCCCCGTTTTTAGACCAATAGATCGCCAATACCTGGTGATCTGTATTTGCCAGAGCTCTCACCGCCTGAAGGCCTGTCAGAATGCTTATATCATGCTCCGGCGACACGCCGCCAAAAAGAACACCCACTTTGGCCATAAGCGTTCAACTCTCCAATTCTCTAGGTCTGGACCTTATCGACCGATAACGAGATTAGCCGCGAAGACGGGGCGTAATCCACCCATGGACGCCAATCCATTAGAGAAAGTGATCGGGTAGATCATTCTCGTAAAGTACCACGTCCCCAAAGGTGAGATTCTCGCGGACCCATCTCACCGCTTCGCCTCTGCGCCCCACCAGCAGAATATTAGGTTTAAACCCCTCCGCCTCGGCATTGCTGACACCCTCGAGAAGAGCGCGGCGATTGGTATAGCCCACGATAATTACATCGGTTGCAATCCGAGAAGCCGCCCGTCCGAGAAAAGAGTTCTCCTCGAACTGCTTTTTTCCAAGCTCGATCATTCCAGGGGTCACAATGACCGCTCGGCAAAGGGGCGACTTTCTGCGCTCAAGAGCGCCAAGCGCAAGTCTGGCTCCAGCCGGGTTTGAGTTGTACGTATCATCTAAGAGGGTTATCCCTGATTCATTAGTCGAAACGTTCAGCCGGTTCTTGGCCACCGGCAGCGTCGCCAGCCTCTCCGCTATGTTCGACTCCGGTACACCAAGCTCGAGGCTGACCGCCACCGCCGCGGCGATGTTGGTTAGCGATACATCGAGAAAGGGCATCGAACACATGCGTCTCTGACCAGAGTAGATCACCAGGTTGCCTTCATCATCGTCTTTGACCGCGACATCGGCATTGATATCCTTCCCCGACACCATCACCAGTCTCTTGCCCTCAGAGCTCAGCCTCCTTGCCAGATCAGCGAGGTAGTGGTTGTCAGCGTTGAGGACTACCACAGAGGCGTTCTTGGTTATCTCTGACTTTGCTTCGACGATGCTGTCCTCCGAGCCAAAGCGTTCGAGGTGGACTGGACCTATTGAGGTTATCACCGAGATGTCCGGCGGGATCCACCTGCACAAGTCCGCTATTTCACCCTTCTTGAAGGTTCCCATCTCTGCAACCAACACTTCAGTCCCGGGTGAAAGACCTTCGTTGATAGCGCGAGCGAGACCAGCACGGTTGTTGAACGATGCCGGAGAGGCGAAGGTTGTAAAAGTGCTCGAAGCAAGGTGGGCGATATACACCTTGGTGGATGTTTTACCATAGGAACCGGTGATGGCGACGACCCTCGGCGAGATTTTCTCAAGCTTCTTCGCAGCCCTGTCAACGAACTTCGAAAGATTCTTCCGCTCGATCGGCAAAGTAAAAAGCAGTGCGAGATCCACACATGCCGGCAAAAGGATCATGGCTACCACTCCAAATGCCATCCCCAGGCCGAACCAAGCACCCAAGCCCACGAACACAACATTGATGAACCACGTCAGTACTGCAAGTGTTGTCAGCCGCCTGGTGTATTTGAGCGGTGAGGTCGACCCCCTATAGCCAAGACCACGCGGCACGACAAGCGTTGCCGCTAGTACGACCAAAAAACCTATTCCCGCAGGCAGCAAGTCATCAGGTCTTGCAACCACAACGAGGCCCGCAATAGCTGCTAAGCCAGCAAGAATCGGATTTATGACCCTGTATCTATCCGAGTACCAGCGAAGAGCGAATCGCGAGGTGTACCCCGGAATATAGTGCTCGCGCTGCGCAACACGCAGCCATCTGACACTCGAGACAATCACGGCCACTATCGAAACAACAGCACTCAGATAGGAGTATGTCGGGTTCATCTTGCTTCCAAAAACCAGATGAACTCCAAGAAGCGTTATCGACACCTAGTTACTAGTCCTTCGAACAAGATCCAGAACCGAATCCAAAAGTATCCCAGGCGATGATATAGCAAGAAAGTGGTCACCCGGCACCTTGTTGAGCTGTATCTTCTCAGGGCAAAGCATAACCGACTGCTCTGCAAGCCTCACAGGTGCGGATGCGTCGTCGATTCCCCACAACAGATTGACAGGGATCCTCAACCTTCTAAGTATCTCAGCGTAGTCCTCATTGACAACTCGCACGAATACCTCCCGCATCACCCCCACAGCATTGCGGTAGTCGGTCGAGCCGTACCTTGATCTGAGCCGCTCCATCCGGCCCTGTGAAATCATCCGATACCTGAAAAGAAACCTTGCAACCCTGAATTTGAACTTAGGCTTGCGCATGAACTCTAAAGTCCGCAGCAGCGGCACACCCGTGAGCACAAGCCCCGCCAGGTCAAGTCCCCCCAGATCCAGCGCACTGAGATGCAGCGCGACCCTCCCTCCAAATGAGTGGCCTATCACTATTATCCTCACAGCATTAGGTTCAGTCATATCGGCCACAACCTGGGCAATCGCCTCCCCCACCAGCGCTGCGTATTCCCGCGAGCCCATCGGCCGCTCTGGAACCGGCGAGCTCCCAAAGCCAGGAAGATCCAGGCGCACGATCCACGGAGGAGCTTCGGTTTTTGCCACCATGGCACAGAACGCAGAAAAATCGGACATCGAGCGACCCCAACCATGTAGAAGCACCCAAAGCTCATTTTCGCGCTCTCCAGGCTGGACCTCACCGAAGACCAGGCCACCGACGAAAGACTTAAGCAGAACTCTCCCTTTCGTAATCTCTCACATCGAAGACTACTAGAGGCTAACAATCCACAAGGCTCACCGGCCCATCAAACCATAGTGCAGCTGATTGTCCTCGATTGCTGACTAACCCGAAATGGAAAAATCAACGCAACTCAAACCATCGAAAGCGTATTGAAGGAACCCTGAAGAAACGGCTTCGGATCGACTCCAAGTACCTTGTCGAACATGGTGGCATATACGCTGCGGAAATCGGTAGTGAATACCAGGTTCCCCTCCTGCAAGCGATTGAGATCGGGCGGTTCGCCATAAAATCCTCCCTTTACACCCGGGCCTACGATAAAGACGTTATTTGCCCAACCATGGTCGGTTCCCGCGTTGGAATTGGCATTGACCCTTCTGCCGAACTCCGTGTAGATCACCACGACGACGCCGTGCCCAGAAACAGTATTGGTAAGGGCATCAACGAAGGCAGTCACGGCCGTATCGAGTTCGCCCAGTAGTTTCGCCTGCGTTGGCTGCTGGTTGACGTGTGTATCGAATCCGCCGAGGTCGACACTGTAGACTTGAGGAACAGCACCGGCAAGGATGAGGTTTGCCACGATGCTGAGCTGAGTCGCCAAAACGTTCGGAGCTGACTGGCCTCCACCTCCGTCAGCAATTGCCAGAGCTGCTCCTCCATTGGCGGCTAGCGCGGACGAAGTTGCGCCTGCGAGGTGCAGCGGGTCGCTGGTGGCCGTGCGCGAAAGAGTCGGACCCATCTGACGGCTCAGTTCAATAAGGTTGCCACAAGCCGCAGCGGCCTCAGAGAAAAGCTGTGGCGATCCTGAGTTGATCTCAGAAAGAGCCGCGAAGAGCATCTGCTCAGTAGAGTCACCAGGAAGCACAAGCTTCCCCGGCGGAATTGCCGCGCCCTGAATCTTCTCCCCGGTCAAAAGAGTTGGCATGGTAGGCCCGACACTCACCGCCCGCAGCGGTGAGGAGTTCGTCGCATCCAGCCACCTCCCAAGCCAACCAGAGCTGACCGGTTCCCCTGGAACTCCGCTCTGCCATATGTCCATTGATTCAAAGTGGCTGAAGTTGGGATTGGCAAAGCCGACCCCCTGTACAATTGCCAACTGCCTGGCATCCCAAAGCCTTTTGAACCCGGTCATGCTCGGATGGAGACCATAGCCCTGACCAAGCGGCAGAACCTTGGCCGCATCTATTGCCAGCTGTCCCCGGTTGGACTGGTAAACGCTCGATTGGTAGGGTATTACGGTGTTGAGCCCGTCGTTTCCACCGTACAGGGTTACCAGGACAAGCGGCCTTTTACTCGTAACAGACGTCAGAGGCAGCGGCGGCTTCACCACCGCTGCCTCTTTTGGAGCCGAACCAAAAAAGTCCTCCCACAACCGTGGGCCCAGAGTTGCACTCAGGACTCCGGCCGCCCCAAAACCGCCCGCAAGCGCTAAGAACTTTCTCCGGTTGACGCTCCAAACTTCTCGAGGTGTGCTCTTTAAACCGCCGAAAGGATCACCGACCCTGCCGGAAGGCTCAACAACGCTACCTTCATCGCTCTTCGAGTCATTCATTCACAGACCTCAATCCTCAATTACTCACGTATTCCGGGGAGACCAGCGCCAATGTCACCAAGGTGTGGGGATTGGTCGAAGCTCTTTTGAGAGCAGCGCTCGTAGATTGCGACCAGCTCTCCACAGACAGAAACTCCGCAGCAGCATCAACTCGAGAACCCGCCGGCGAGTCCACAACCGGGGAGATGTCTCCGACCAATGACAGCTGGTGGGCAAAACGCCATCTGGCTAGAGCCGCTGAGGTCGAGAGCCAGTACTCATTCTGTGGCCAGCCGCCCACGCTGGGAGGATCGAACAGGACCTGGCCCAACCCGGACATTGCGCTCATAATCGGAGGTTTTATTGCGGGAAGGCGCGCTGCGGAGATACCGAGAGCCCTTAGCGCGCCCACCACATACTCCGCTGGCTGCTTGATCAGCCCCGTTGAAGTCTTGGTCGACAAAAAGCTCGGGTGCATAAAGACCATCTTCAAAAGATTCTTGATATTGCGATCCTTGGAATAGATCGATGCCAACTCGGCAACGAGTGGATCTGTTGTCTCTATTGGATAGGCGAATCTGCTCCAAACAGAGGCAACAACAAATCTGGCACACGCCTGTGACCTTGTCACTGCGTTGATGACCTCCTGACCGGTGGAGACCTTCTGCCCCAAAAATGTCTGCGGAACATTTGTATGAAGCTTTGTAGCGATCGCAAACTGGCCCGTCTGGGTATTTAGATGCCAGCCAGTGAATGCCATGGCAGCAGCCCTGACATCCAATTCGGTATAGTTTCCTATTCCCATTGTGAAGCGCTCCATCAGCTCCCTGGCAAAGTTTTCATTGGGGTCCGGTAGTCTGTCAGTGCCCGCGTCCAGCCATATGAGCATTGCAGGATCCGTAGAGACCGCCTCGGTCAGGGTTGCAAAGTCGCCACTCCCCTGGGTTCGAAAGATCTGGTTTTGCCGATACATATATAACGGAAACCTCACCTTGGAGATTGCGGTGGGAAAATGGCAGTGCAGAAAGAAGGCGAGCTTCTCCCGAAGGGGATTCACGCTAGCGACCATCCGTTCGAGCCACCAGTTGGTAAGCGCAATGCGCTCTTCAGAGAGGGTTGCGTTGAACTGCATTATTGCGGCAGGTGTGCTGAGAGACTTTGGCTTGTAAAAGGGCGGCTGCAGCATCTCAGGAGGTGCAATGGCGTCGGCAGGGGGGTCCATCTGCTCCAAGCCATTGATTAGCTTTGAAACAGATTCACTGTAACCAAGCGCCGCAGCTGCGGAGAGTTCTGACGAGGTCGCGCCGAAACCCGCCCTCCGGTACAGCAAAGCTAAGGCAGATCTTTCATCCATCCGAATTGTGTATCCTTGCTCTCACAAAGGAGCAGCAGTACGCCCCATTCGAAATGATAGGGCAACAAAAATTCGAATCAGCCTAAGAATTGATTAAGATTTCTTGAGAAAACCGAATCAGAGAGGACGAAACCATCCCAATTCAGCTACGTCCACCCCTGCAATACGCTGGATCAGAGAAGCTCTCTCATCCTGCAAAGGCCGGCACATCCAAAACTGGATCGAAAGCCTTTCATACTCTTTTCAGCTTTGAAAGGCCGTAAGCTGGAAAACATCTGCGAAAGGGTCACTTGCTCGGGCTGGAATGCGTTTCGGGGTCGAATTCTTCTTCTTCCTCGATATCTTCGACACCGGCTAAACACCACGACGCATGACCACGCTTGGAATCACCACCGCATTCAACGCACTTTTCCACTGGATAGTTAAATGCTCGCTTGGCTTGTCTTGCTTCTTCGTATCGCCTATGACGTCCCTTTTTCACGAGCTACTCCTAGGTGGCAAACCGCTAACGATCCACCCAAACATATAGGGTCACCGATCTTGCTGATTTACAAAACGGATAGTCGATGACTTGACTATTGGTTGCTACAGATCCATTGTAGTGCAACAGGGTACAACTTTACCCTGCACTGACAAGGTATTACCATTCGAAAGAGCAAATCTCGATAAGTGTACATTGGAATCGACATTTTGAGAGGATGCTCGAACCTCGATCGAACAAATCACATGTCGATTTCAAACCGGTAAAAAACAGATGCAGTTGAAAAGAGGTGCGCACCCATAGCACAATATCCTCTGTTCGAGGCGACACCTGGAAAAGTCTTCCCAAAGTTCTAAACTATATTGCCATGACAACTCAATTCGATCCGCAAGCAATGATCACACGGTTTCAAGAGCGCGCAAAGGCGGTGCAGAATCGGGGTATACCTCCAGTAGAAGGTCCGGAAAGAAGGGCCTTTGTGGAAAGAGCCAAGATCGACTACATGGACTACGCGATGCTAGGAGATGCGAAGGCGCAGCTTGTCGATGGAATTCTAACCCTGACGATTGACCTAAGAAGCGAAAGTCCCAATGACTAAGGCCTGTAGGGCAAAAACGAGCGCTGTTCAAGCTCGAGTTCGCCATTCGCACTCACTGCAAGGGCCAGCTCACCCTTGCTAAGCTTGGTTATGGGCTCACCGAGAATTTCATTCCGCCATCCGCTCGAGAGCCTGGAGTCCTCTTCGCCGTTCAAATACCCTACGATATCCGCCCTGGTAGCCAAGAGAAGCGGATCGATCTTGAGCGACTGTGCGAGCTGGGCAACCCAGGTAATGGCGAGACCTGCAACAGGTTTCATTCTCTTGTCGGACTCTACTATCTTGGGAAGGCACAGTTCGCCATCAGCCATTGATCGACCCCGACTGACAACATCGATTATCTCCCGGTCCATGCCCTGAACCAAAAATCTGGATTCGACGCCCCTCAAAACCGATAAGCCCTCTGCTGAACTGGGAATCTCCTGCGCTATCACAGCCACTGCAAGATCGGAAAGCACGTATCTCACCGGCACATCCAATTTGGAGGCCCTAGTCTCACGCCATGCGGCAAGAGCTTGCGCAACCTTTCTAGAGTCACCCTTGAGATGGCGACATTCCTTGATCTTCCACCAAGCCTGCTCGACAGGTACTCCCCTTCTGTCCTTTTCTAGGAGGATCTTCGACTCGTCCCAGGCCCATTCGAGCCGTCCCATCGCAGACAAGCGACGCTCGATCTCCGCCTTGAGCGCCACAAGATGTACCACGTCTGACGATGCGTAGCGGAGTTGGCTCTCTGTGAGAGGCCTCTTGGTCCAGTCGGTCAGACGATCCCCTTTTGGAAGCGATATCCCAAGGAGTCTCTCGCTCAGAAGGGCCAGCGAAGGGTTGGAGAAGCCGACAAAACCCGCTGCAAGCTGCGTATCGAAGATCATCTGCGGCAGCATGCCCACCGCTCTCGACAGGATCTCGAGATCCTGGGCTCCAGCATGCAGTACCACTGTTACCGGTCGAGAAAATACCGCCCGAAAAGAACTCAGATCCAGAGGAAAAGGATCTATCAGCGCAACTCTGTCCTTCCAGCAGATCTGAACCAGAGCGAGCTTCGCGTAGTATGTCCGCTCCCGATGAAACTCGGTATCCAACGCAATCTCGGTTACGTTGCAGAGCTCTGTGACGAGCTCGTCCAGACCCTTTTGAGTGTCCACCCAGGTCCAGTCCTTGACCACATCTTTCGTTTTCAGCACTCGTGCTCGACCATCCAATTTCCCCGACAGCAGCTCTGCCGTC